>CALLZC010000082.1 GCA_937858995.1 uncultured Nostocoides sp. | reverse complement strand
CAGATGTGTATAAGAGACAGGGCCAGTCCCGCAGCGGTGGTGGCTTCATGGAGCGAATCGAGGAGCGCTGGGAGCGCCGTCGCAACGGCTGGTAGCCCGGCCCAGCACCAACTCAGCACCGCCCAGCACCAACTCAGCACCGCCCAGCACCAACTCAGCAGAGGTTGCGACATCGGCCCAGCGGCGGTTGCGACATCGGCCCAGCGGCGGTTGCGACACCAGCTCGGCGGCACACCGGCCCAGTGGCCAAGCTCAGCGGGTGACCAGGACGCCGATCACCCAGGTCGTCACGATGGCCAGCCCGGCCAGCAGTTCGATGCCGATCGAGTGCAGCACCCCGCGCAGGGCGACCTTGGTCTGGCGCCAGGCCAGCTCCCGATCCCGGGATTGGCCCATCTCGATGAGATAGATGCCGAGAACGAATCCCAGCGGCCCACCGACGACGGGGAGCGCGAAGAAGCCCACGATCCCCAGGAGCATGCCGAGCAGCAGCGTTCGGGTCTCGATCCCGGCCGCCTTCATCCGCTTGCCGGGAATCAGGAATTGCAGGGTCAGCCCGGCGGCATAGATCGCCACGCACAGGCCGAAGACGATCCATCCCGCGGTGCTTCCCAGGTCGAACGCCCAGATCAGCACCCCGATCAGGGCGATGATGAGCCCGGGAATGATGGGGATGATGACGCCCAGCACCCCTAGGAAGATGATCAGCCCCGGGATCCAGACGCTGGCCTGTGCGACCTCTTGCGTTGCGGTGATCATCCAGGCGCCGGGCGGCTCAGTCGTCGTCGCCGGCGAGGGCCGGGGTCTCGATCAGGCGCTGCGTCTCGTCGTCGATCTCCGCCAGATCACGCAGTCGCGGCAGGTGCTCGCGTGAGTGGTGCAGGCAAAAGAGCAGTTCACCGCCAGCGTGCAGGCGCGCTCGGACATAGGCCTGCGCACCACAGCGGTCGCAGCGGTCCGCTGCGGTCAGAGGGTGGGCGAGTGCCGCGTTCACGAGAACCTTCTTCCTTCGTCGGGTTGGACTCGACGCTGGTACTGACAACTGACGTTGAGCGCCGGGAATCCCGTCGCCGCACGATGCAACAGTGAAACATGCGGATTACTTCCGAGCCAGTTTGCCGGCCGCATGCGGCGCGTTGCGGTGCCCTGTCGGTGCCGTGCCACTGGCTCGGGTTACGGTGAGGGCCGACCGCGTGACAGAAAGGACCACCCGTGCCGGGTGCCACCCGCAACACCAGCTATACCGCCCACCACCTGCAGGTTCTCGAGGGCCTCGAAGCCGTGCGCAAGCGCCCGGGTATGTACATCGGCTCGACCGATGGCCGCGGCCTCATGCATTGCCTGTGGGAGATCATCGACAACTCCGTCGATGAGGCGTTGGCTGGCGTCTGCGACACCATCACCGTGACGCTCCACGCGGATGGGTCGGTCGAGGTCGGCGACAACGGTCGCGGGGTCCCCGTCGACATCGAGCCGCGCACCGGCCTGACCGGTGTCGAAGTGGTCTACACCAAGCTGCATGCGGGTGGGAAGTTCGGTGGCGGTTCGTATGCCGCGTCCGGCGGCCTGCATGGCGTGGGCGCCTCCGTGGTCAACGCCCTATCGGCTCGCCTGGACGTGGCTGTCGATCGCGGGGGCACAACCCACGCGATGAGCTTCCGGCGGGGCGAGCCGGGTGTCTTCGCCGACCGCGGTGGCCCGGACCCGGATGCGGCCTTCACGCCATACGACGAGACACCCACCGTGCGGATCGTGGGCAAGGTGGCCCGCGGACGCACCGGCACCCGGGTGCGCTACTGGGCGGACCGCCAGATCTTCATCCGTGATGCCCAATTCGACGACGAGGCGCTGCGCGCCCGGGCCCGTCAGACCTCGTTCCTGGTGCCGGGGTTGAAGATCACCATCCGGGACGAGCGCCGGTTGCCGGGGACCCTGGGCGCCGACGGAATCCACGAGGAGGTCTTCCAGCATGAGGGCGGGATCAGCGAGTTCGCCGAATACCTGGCCACCGACCCGCCGGTCACCGACGTCTGGCGGCTGAACGGCGTCGGGCACTTCACCGAGACGGTGCCGGTTCTCGACGGCAACGGGCACATGACCCCCACCGAGGTCCGCCGCGAATGCGGTGTCGACATCGCGCTGCGCTGGGGGAGCGGGTTCGACACCCTGGTCGCCTCCTATGTCAACATCATCGCGACGCCCAAGGGCGGCACCCACATCGCGGGGTTCGACCAGGCCATGCTCAAGGTTTTTCGCAAGCAGCTCGAGGTCAACGCGCGCCGACTGAAGGTCGGGACCGACAAGGTCGACAAGGATGACATCCTCGCCGGGCTCACCGCGGTGGTAACGGTCCGATTGGAGGAGCCGCAATTCGAGGGTCAGACCAAGGAGGTGCTGGGCACCCCGGCGGTGCGAGCGATCGTCGCGCGGGTCGTGGAGCAGGAGCTGACCCAGCGTTTCGAGAATCCCAAACGGGGTGAGCGGCAGCAGGGCGCCCTGCTGCTCGAAAAGGTCGTCGCGGAGATGAAGTCCCGGATCTCGGCCCGCCTGCACAAGGAGACCCAGCGGGCCAAGAACGCCCTCGAGTCCTCGACCTTGCCCGCCAAACTGGCCGACTGTCGCAGCACCGACATCGCCAAGACCGAACTCTTCATCGTCGAGGGCGACAGCGCGCTCGGGACCGCCAAGCTGGCGCGCTCGAGTGAGTTCCAGGCACTGCTGCCCATCCGGGGCAAGATCCTCAACGTCCAAAAGGCCTCGGTCGCCGACACCCTCAAGAACGCGGAGTGCGCCGCGATCCTGCAGGTGATCGGCGCCGGCTCGGGCCGCACCTTCGATGTCGATCAGGTGCGCTACGGCAAGATCATCATCATGACGGACGCCGATGTCGACGGCGCCCACATCCGCACCCTGCTCATCACCCTGTTCTTCCGCTATATGCGCCCGCTGGTCGAGGCCGGCCGCCTGTATGCCGCGGTGCCCCCCCTGCACCGGATCGAGGTGATCAACCCCGGAAGCAAGGCCAACGAGCTGATCTACACCTATTCCGAGGGACAGATGCGCGCCACCGTCGCGGCCCTGACCAAGCGCGGCCGCACCATCAAGCAGCCATTGCAGCGCTACAAGGGCCTCGGCGAGATGGACGCGGACCAACTGGCCGACACGACGATGGACCCGGCGCATCGCACCCTGCGGCGGGTGACGGCGCAGGATGCCCAGAACGCGATGCTCACCTTCGAACTCCTCATGGGCAACGAAGTGGCCCCGCGCCGCGACTTCATCGTTGCCGGCGCCGCCCGCCTGGATGCGGAGCGGATCGACGCCTAGGACGCGGCGCGAGGCTCCAGAAACTCCTCGAGGCTCCGGAAACTTCGCGACGCTCCGGATATATCGTGCGTTTCGGACAGTTTCCGGGGTTTCGGACAGGTTCCGGGGTTTCGAACATTTCCGGGGTGTGACGGGTGGGTCCAGTGGGGCGCAAGTGATAACTTTTCGGTGTCGTAGGTCACTCAGCGGCCCAATACCTGGGAAGCTTCCCCTTACTTGGACCCGCCGCATACCCGCGGCTGTCCCGTCGTGATTGAGGGAGCAGCGATGAGTCAAGCTGTGGAGAACCGGGCCCCTGAGGGCCACACCGAACTCAAGCGGGTGATGGGGCCGAAGTTACTGCTGCTGTTCATCGTCGGTGACATTTTGGGAACGGGTGTCTATGCCCTCACCGGAACCGTTGCCGGCGAGGTCGGAGGCGCCGCCTGGGCGCCCTTCCTGGTGGCCTTCATCGTCGCGACGATCACCGCCTTCTCCTACCTGGAGCTGGTGACCAAGTATCCGCAGGCGGCCGGTGCGGCGCTTTACACGCACAAGGCCTTCGGCATTCACTTCGTCACCTTCATCGTGGCCTTCACGGTCATGTGCTCGGGCATCACGTCCGCGTCCACAGCCTCCAACGCCTTCGCCGGCTTCCTGCGGGACGCCTTCGGCCTGAAGGAGAACTGGCCGGCCGGCTCCACCCCGCTACTGGTGGTGGCGCTGGCCTTCATGACCCTGGTGGCCCTGATCAACCTGCGCGGCGTCGGTGAGAGTGTCAAGGCCAATGTGGTCCTGACCATCGTTGAGCTCTCCGGCCTGCTCCTGGTCATCTTCATCGGGCTGTTCGCCGTGACCCAGGGCCGCGCCGACTTCTCCCGCACCGTCGTCTTCGACAGCCCCAGCGACAAGAGCACCTTCTTTGCCATCACGGCGGCGACCTCGCTGGCCTTCTTTGCGATGGTCGGCTTCGAGGACTCGGTCAACATGGCCGAGGAGTGCAAGGACCCGGTGCGCGACTTCCCGCGGATGATGCTGACCGGCCTGGGCATCACGGGCACGATCTACGTCCTGGTCTCGCTCACCGCAGTCGCCCTGGTCCCGGTCGGCCTGCTATCCGATCCCAACGAGGGCTCGGCGCTCACCCAAGTCGTCGCGGCCGGCGCACCGAACTTCCCCTTCGACAAGGTCTTCCCATTCATCGGGATGTTCGCGGTGGCCAACTCGGCGCTCATCAACATGCTCATGGCCTCGCGTCTGCTCTATGGCATGGCCAAGCAGGAAGTCCTGCCGCCCTTCCTGGGCAAGGTGCACCCCACCCGGCAGACCCCCTGGGCAGCGGTCCTGTTCACCACCGCCATCGCCTTCGGCCTGATCATCTATGTCGTGCGGGCCACGGGTAGCAAGGAGGGCGCGGGCACGGTCGCGCTCTTGGGTGGCACCACCGCCCTGCTGCTGTTGTGCGTCTTCACGGTCGTCAATATCGCGCTGCTCTTCCTGCGCAAGGACAAGGTCGCGCACAAGCACTTCGTCACCCCGTCCTTCCTGCCGATCGTCGGCGCCCTCACCTGCGCCTTCCTCGCCGGGCCCTGGGCGCGCAGCGAGGCCCAGATGAAGCAATACGAGATTGCTGGCTGGTTGCTCGGCCTCGGTGTCGTCTTGTGGGCGATCACCTGGTTCGCCAACCGGGCGCTGCGCTCCAAGAAGACCTACCTGCGCGACCCCTCGGACCTCGACGTCCACATGGATACCACCAACTAGGAGCGACCTAGTCCTCGCCGGCGGGGTTCTGTCTTAGGACCTCGCCGGCGGGGCCGTGGTATCGCGGGCAATCAGAGCGGTGCGCATCTCCAGCCGGACAGCCGGGGCGTCGCACCGCTCGCGCATCCCGGCGAGGAGAAGCTCTACGGCGGCCCGGCCCTGGGCCGGGACATCCTGTCGCACGGTCGACAGACCCATCGCGTGCGCAAAGGTGTGATCGTCGATCCCGATGACGGATAGGTCGTCGGGAACGCGCAAACCCAAGCGGCGCGCGGTCCCCATCACTCCGATGGCCATCTCATCCGAGGCGGCCACCACCGCGGTCGGTCGCGGGGTCCCCCGCAGCACCGGCTCGACATCGGCGCCGGCAGCGTCGGCCGTCCAATCCGAGGCGATGACCCACCCATCGCGTGGCGTGATACCGGCTTCGGTCAGCGCCTGGCGATAGGCCGCCACCCGCGCGGCTGGGGTCGACATGTGGGCGATCGATCGCACGGCCGTCCCGACATACGCAATCTCGGTGTGGCCTAGGTCGAGGACATGCTGCACCGCCGCGCGGGCGGCCTCGTGGTCGTCGATCATCACGGTGGGCGCCTGGTCGATCGGGGTGCCGACGCACACCATCGGCAGGCTCAGCCGCCGCAGCAAGGCCAACTCCGGGCTGCTCACCGCGACATTGAGCCAGATGATCCCATCGACCCGTTTGGCGAACATCTCTGGAGTCAACCGGCTGCGCCCCTCCTCGGGCGGCTCGTCGAGGACCATGAGCAAGACGTGGTATCCCGCCTCGCGCAGGGCGAACTCGATAGTCGTCACGATCGAGGCAAAGAACCAGCGACTCATCATCGGGGCGACGACCGCGACCACGTTCGTGCGCCCGGACGCCAGCGATGTCGCCGTCGGCGAGGCGACATACTCCAACTCGGCCGCCACCGCGAGGACGCGCTCGCGGGTGCGGGGATCCACCTTGAGGCTGCCGTGCAGGGTGCGCGACACCGTGGCAACGGACACCCCGGCCGCCCGGGCAACGTCGGCGATGGTGGTCATGAGGTGGTTCCGCCCTCCTGTGCGTCATCGGGCCGAGGGCTGCCAGTGTGGGGGACGGTGGGGTTATCGGCAAGCGCACGGACCGGCGCACCGATGGCCGCAATGATGGCGCTGGCAGCGACGCCCGATCCGTCGCGCTTGCCCTGGGCTGGCGGCAGGTCGACGGCGCTGCCGTTCGCGGCGCTCGCCCGGGCCGGGGTATGACCCGCCCAGGCCAGCACCAGCAGGTCCTCGCCGCGCAAGAAGCGGTGGGCCCGCACCCCGCCGGTTGCCCGCCCCTTAGAGGGGTACTGCGCGTAGGCCGTGACCTTCAGGGCCCCGGCCTGGGTGCCAGCGAGCGCCTGTCTGGTTCCGGAGGAGGTGACGACGATCGCGTCTCGGTCCGGGTCGACCACGCCGAAGAAGAGCACGGTGTCGGTGGCGGCCAGACGAATCCCGGCCATCCCCGCGGCCGTGCGGCCCTGCGGGCGCACGGATCCAGCTGGGAATCGCAGCAACTGGGCGTCCGCAGTGATGAAGACGACATCGTCTCGGCTCGAGAGCACCGGTGCGGCCCCCACGACCTCATCGCCCGGACGCAGCGCGATGAGGTCCCATTCGGCGCGGTTCAGCGGGTAGTCCGGCACGACCCGCTTGACCACCCCCGCGGCGGTGCCGAGGGCCAGCGTGGGGCCATCGGATTCGAGAGACGCGAGGGTGAGGATGCGCTCGCCCCGGGCCAGGTCGACATACATCGCCGCGGCGGTGCCGCCGGCCAGATTCGGGGCGGCCTGAGTCGGCACCAGGGTGGGCAGGTCGATGGCCGACACCCGGATCATCCGGCCGCGGCTGGTCACGATGGCGAAGTCGCCGCGGGCCGTGGTGCACACCGAGCCGACGATGGCGTCATGTCGAGACCGGCCGCCGTCGACCGGGATCGGATCGGCGGACGTGGTGCGCGCGAGCAGGCCGCTGGCGGACAGCAACACCCAACACGGGTCGTCGCTGATCTCCAGCGGGGTCGCAGCACTGGTCGGATTCCCCGCTGCTTCCAGGAGCACCGTGCGGCGTGGGGTTCCGTGTGCCTTGGCGACCTCGGCCAGTTCACTGGCCACCAGCTTGCGCAGGATGAGTTCGTCGGCGAGCAATTGCTCGAGTTCGGCAATCTGGCGGGCCAGATCGTCTCGCTCACCTTCGAGCTCGATGCGGGAGAAGCGGGTCAGCCGGTGCAGGCGCAGGTCGAGGATGTAGTCGGCCTGCGCATCGCTGAGGTCGAAGACGGTCTTGAGCCGGTCCCGCGCCATCGCGCGATCGTCGGAGGAGCGGATGAGCTGGATGACCTCGTCGATGTCGAGGATGGCAACGAGCATGCCCTCCACCAGATGGAGGCGCTCGCGGCGCTTGGCCAGCCGGAACTCGCTGCGGCGTCGGACCACGGACAGCCGGAAGTCCACGAAGACCTCGAGCAGTTCCTTGAGCCCCAGCGTGCGTGGCTGCCCTCCCACGAGCGCCACATTGTTGATGCCGAACGAGTCCTCCAGGGGAGTGAGCTTGTAGAGCTGCTCCAGCACGGCCTCGGGGTTGAAGCCGTTCTTGATCTCGATCACCAGCTGCAGGCCGTGCTTGCGATCGGTCAGGTCCTTCAGGTCGCTGATGCCGGTCAGCTTCTTGGCCTGCACCAGTTCCTTGATTTTGGCGGTGACCTTCTCCGGCCCGACGAGATACGGCAACTCGGTGACGACGATGCCCATCTTGCGAGGGGTGATCTTCTCGATCCGGGTGGTCGCCCGGGTCCGGAAGGTCCCGCGGCCCGTCAGGTAGGCCTCTCGGATGCCATCCAGTCCCACGATTCGCCCGCCCTCCGGCAGATCGGGGCCGGGGACGAACTTCATCAGGTCGTCGAGGCTGCAGGTGGGGTGGGTCAGCAGGTGCCGGGCGGCCGAGATGACCTCGATGAGGTTGTGCGGCGGCATGGAGGTCGCCATCCCGACCGCGATGCCGGTCGCGCCGTTGACCAGCAGATTCGGGTATGCCGCGGGCAGCACCTGAGGCTGCAGCAGCTGGTCGTCGTAGTTGGGGACGAAGTCGACGGTCTCCTCATCGAGCCCGGTCACCATGAGCATCGCGGCCGAGGCGAGCCGGGCCTCGGTATAGCGGGAGGCCGCGGGTCCGGCGTCGAGGGATCCGAAGTTCCCGTGTCCGTCGACCAGGGGCAGCCGCATGGCGAACGGCTGGGCCATGCGCACCATGGCGTCATAGATGGCCTGGTCCCCGTGCGGGTGGTACTTGCCCATGACATCGCCGACCACCCGGCTGCATTTGACGTGACCGCGCTCGGGTCGCAAGCCCATCTCGTGCATCGAATACAGGATGCGCCGCTGGACCGGTTTCAGCCCGTCCCGGGCATCGGGGAGCGCGCGCGAGTGAATGACCGACACGGAGTACTCGAGGAAGGCATTGCGCATTTCCTCGCTGACATCGATGTCGACGACGCGGTCTACGTCCTCCGGGGTGTTCTTCGGGTCCGAGGTCCCGCCGTCGCGTGCCATGGTCGTGTCACTCTCCTGCATCGGCTCGCCCCGCACGCGACGCCCCGCGTCCGGACACCCGCGAGGGAGTCAGGACACCGTGGGACGGCCGCGGTTGGGGCCGGTCTGATCGGCATTCTCGCGGACTGGCTCGCCCGCATCGGGCCGGGGCGCGCCGAAGGACCCCCAGTGCGTGAACTCGTGCACCCCGCGGCGCCGGCGCACCGACGCCGAGCCCCCGACTCTGCGCTCCTCGTGCCCGAGGGCGATCACCCCCAGCAGGCTCAGATCGCCGGGCACGCCCAGGCGCGCCTTGACCGCCTCGTGAGCTCGGCCCGGGACCCCGAAGAAGAGCGCGGCGAGACCCGCGTCCCGGGCCGCGAGCAGGGCGATCATGGCGCCCATGGCGGTGTCGGTGAGCCAGTAGGGCACCGGCCAATCCTGGTCATGCGGGGCCAGCGAGCCCTTGTCCGGCGCGCTATAGCGGAGCCGGTATGCCGCCTCGTCGGCCAGCACGACCACCAGCACCGGGGCCGCGCGCACCCCGGTGAGCCAGGTGTCGCTCTCGCTGCGTCGTTCGCGACCAGGCGGGGGTGCCCCGGCGACCGACCAGAAGGCCTCGCGTTCCGCGGGGGTGCGCAGCACGACATACTCCCACCCCTGGCTAAAGCCCGCGCTGGGTGCGCGCCCGGCCAGTTCCAGGATCGCCTCGATGAGCGCGTCCGGCACGAGATCGTCGGCCCGGAACCGACGGGTCATCCGCCGGCCACGTACCAGCTTGGCGAAGGTCATGTCAGGAGTGTGCCAAGGGGTGCCCGCGCGCGGCGGTGGTGGGGATCCTGCGTCGGTCTGGAATATTGGAGCCATGGACGAGGCCGAAGTCCTCCCGGCGAACTATCCCCACGAATGGGAGGCCGATGTCGTCCTGCGCGACGGGAGCGTGGGGCATGTGCGCCCGATCACACCGCAGGATGAAGACCGGGTCCGACGCTTCCACTCGCGGCAGTCGGACGAGTCGATCTACCTGCGGTTCTTTGCGCCGCTGCGTGAGCTCTCACCGCGGGATCTGCGCCGGTTCACCCATGTCGACTATCAGGACCGGGTCGCCCTGGTGGTCACCCACCGCGGCGAGATCATCGGGATCGGGCGTTACGACAAGATCGACACCCACTCCGCCGAGGTCGCTTTCAACATCAGCGACCATTTCCAGGGCCGCGGGATCGGTTCGGTCCTGCTGGAGCATCTGGCCGACATCGCGCGCGAGGCGGGTTTGACGCGCTTCGAGGCCGAGGTGCTGCCGCAAAACCAGAAGATGCTGCGGGTCTTCGCGGATGCGGGCTATCTCGTTTCGCGGCGCGTCGAGGACGGCATCGTCCAGGTGCATTTCGATATCGAGCCGACCCAGGCCTCGGAGTCGGTACGGCTCTCGCGGGAGCACCGGGCCGAGTCGATCAGCATCTCGGCGCTCTTGGCCCCGAAGGCCATAGCGGTCGTCGGCGCGGGTCGCACGCCCGGCACCGTGGGGCACGAGGTCCTGCGGCACCTGCGCGACGGCGGCTTCACCGGCCAGCTGTATGTCGTCAATCCCAGCGCCGACGAGGTGCTCGGCATCGCGAGTTATCCGAGTGTCAGCTCTGTCCCGGCCCAGGTCGACATCGCCGTCCTGGCGATCCCCGCCCATCAGGCGTTGGGTGTCGTCGAGGACTGTGCCGGAGCCGGGGTCCACGGGCTGGTCGTCATCTCCGCCGGGTTTGCCGAGAGCGGCAAGGATGGGCAGCGACTCGAGAAGCGGCTGTTGCGGCTGGCCCGTGACAGCGGGATGCGGGTCGTCGGCCCGGCGTCCTTCGGTTTGATCAATACCAGCGACCAGATCAGTATGAACGCCTCACTCGCTCCCGTCATGGCTCCGGCCGGTCACTTCGGGTTGTTCGCGCAGAGCGGCCCCTTGGGCATCGCGGTCCTCGAGTCGGCGGCCCGGCGTTCGCTGGGGATCTCCACATTTGCCTCGGCCGGCAATCGGCTCGATGTGTCGGGCAACGACTTGATGCAGTACTGGATGGACGACGAGCGCACCCGCGCGGTCGGGCTCTATCTGGAGTCGATGGGCAACCCGCGCAAGTTCTCGCGGATCGCCCGGCGCCTGGCCGTGAGCAAACCGGTCATCGTCATCAAGTCCGGCGCATCGAAGTATGGGGTGCCACCCGGTCATCGGGTGCGCGCCTCCCGGGTCGAGCCGGAGGCTTTCACGGCGATGTTGACGCAGGCTGGGGTGATCCACGTCGACGACATCCACGAGATGTTCGACGTGGCGCAGGTGCTCATCCACCAGCCCGAGCCCCGCGGGAATCGCGTGGCCATCGTCGGGAACTCGGTGCAGTTGTGCGCCCTGACCGCTCAGGTCGCCGAGGCTCAGGGCCTCACCATCACGCACGGCCCCTCGAGCGTCGCGGCCGAAGCCCCGGTGGAACGCTTCGCTCGCAAGGTGGCCAAGGCCCTGGCCGACGACCTGGTCGACTCGGTCATCTTGTGCTTCACCCCGCCGCTGCTGGGCTCCGAGCAGGAGGCGATTGCCCTGATCGACGATCTGGCCGCTGACAGCGACAAGGCCATGGTCGCGACGATGATCGGGACCCGTGGCGTCGGGGCGCTGGCCACCGCTGGTCCCCGGGTTCAGGGCCTCGACCAGCCGCCGCGTCACCTGCCTCTGTACATGGCACCCGAGGATGCAGTCCGGGCGCTGGCGGCGGCCACCCGCTATGCGCAGTGGCGGCGCAAGGACAAGGGGGAGCCGCTGTCGCGGGCGGGGATCGACCGCACCGGGGCGCAGCGGATCATCGAGGCGGCCCTGGCCGACCAGGGCAGCGGGGCCGAGCTGACCTATGAGCAGTGCCAACGCCTGCTCGCGACCTATGGCATCGACTTGTGGTCCCGTCGGATCGTGCATACCGCGGACGAGGCGGTTGCCGCTGCCGACGAGTTGGGCTACCCCGTCGTCGTCAAATCCCTGTCCGAGCTCGTTCGTGGCCAAGCCACCGTCCAGGGAGTCCGGGTAGACCTCGGCAGCGCCGGCGCGGTCGCCGAGGCCTTCACCTCACTGAGCGAGCGGCTCGCGGCATACGGTGGGGAGTTCGCCGTCCAGCGGATGGCGCACCCGGGGGTATCGACCGTCGTCACCGGCACCGAGGATGCGCTCTTTGGGCCCGTGGTGACCTTCTCGCTGGCCGGGGTGGTGGGGGAGGTCCTGCGGGACATCGGCTACCGGATCCCCCCGCTGAACGATGTCGACGTGGTGGAGTTGATGGACTCGATCAAGGCGGCTCCCTTACTCCATGGGTACCGCGGCACGCCGCAGGTCAACCGGTCCGCCCTCGAGGAGGTTATCGGCCGGCTCTCGATGCTCTCCGACGACCTGCCGGAGCTGGCCTCCGTCGTCCTGAATCCGGTGGTCGCGCACCCGGATGGCGTCGATGTGCTGGGCGCGACGATTCGATTGGCCCGGCCGGCCAAGCGCAAGGACATTCGGCGGCGGGCGCTGACGTAGGTCGAGCGCATCCCCGTCGGGCAGAATGGCCGCATGACTCCGCGGTCAAACCTCCCGACGCGCCCGTCCTTGCCGGCACATCTGCTCACGGCGATCGAGCGCGCCGGCTACTACCCCGCGCTCGTCGCCGATGTCGTTGCGGAGGCGCTGGTCACCGACGGGGTGCTCTCGTATGTGGTGCACCCGGAGACCACCTTCGACCACGACTCGGTCCGGCGGCATGTCACCGTGCTGGTGCTGACCGAGCGTCGGCTGATCATCGTGCATGCCGATGATCACTCCCAGAACCCGCATGGGAATGAAGAGGTGGCGACCGCGACCAGCGAGTCGATTCCGCTCGGCTTCGTGCGCGGCATCATGCTCACCCACGTGGTCTCGGACCCGCGCAACTATGTGCCGGGGTCGCTGGGCCGCGAGGTCACCCTGACCCTCGGGTGGGGGACCGTGAGCCGCATCGACCTGCTTCCCGCAACGTGCGGGGACCCGGCCTGCGAGGCCGACCATGGGTTCGAAGGGAGCATCGCCTCCGACGATCTGGTCCTGCGGATCTCCGCCGACGCGGACGGCGCCCAGTCCCTGGGCCAGGCCAAGGACTTCGCCGCCGCGCTCTCGGCGCGCATCGGGCACTAGGCCGAGCCCAGGCTTCCATGACGCCGGTTGGTATGACGCCCCGCCCCCCCGGCCTACATCCGCCGAGCTATCGACACTCGAGCCTGCCGCAGGTCATGCCGGCAGTGGCTGCCTCGCTCGGCGCCGCAGAGCCCGATGCGCCAGTGCCGGATCTGGTCCTGGCCCCGGCACGCAGCGCGGTGGTCGTGCTGCTCGACGGACTGGGCCTCGAACTGCTGCGCCGAAGGGCCGGGCACGCGCCCTTTCTGCGTTCCCTCCTGCCCACGGTGACCGAGCTCGCGTGTGGCTTTCCCGCCACCACCGCCACCTCGTTGGCTTCGCTGGGCACCGGCAAGGCGCCCGGCGAACACGGCCTCTTGGGCTATGAACTCGCCGATCCGGCGCGAGCGGGTGCGATCTTCGACCATCTGTCGTGGGTCGGCCAGCCCGATCCGCGGGTTTGGCAGCCGCTGCCGACGGTCTTCGAGTCCGTCCAGGGGCAGGGTCTGGACGTCACGCGGATCGGGCTGTCACGCTTCGACGGCTCCGGCCTGACCACGGCAACGCAGCGCGGCGGCCGGTTCGTCGGGGCCCGGTCCCTGGCCCTGGGGGTGCGCGAGGCGGTGCGAGCGGTGCGCGGCAGCGACCGCGCGCTGGTCTATCTCTATTGGGGGGATATCGACCAGACCGGTCACCTGCACGGTCTCGATTCCCCGAAGTGGGGGGCGGTGCTGGAGGAGGCGGACGCCCAGCTGCGGCGCCTCGCTGAACAGTTGCCACCGCATACGTCGCTGACAATCACGGCCGACCACGGCATGGTGGAGGTGCCCTTCGCGGACCGGATCGATCTGGCGCGCGATGCCGAGCTGGACGCTGGGGTGCGCGCCATCACCCACGAACCGCGTGCCCCGCACGTCTATACCCATCCCGGGGCCGCGCCCGAGGTGCTGGCGACCTGGCGCGCCCGGCTTGCGGATCAGGCTGTCGTCCTGTCCCGGGAACAGGCGATCGACGAGGGCTGGTTCGGACCGGTCGCCCCGCGCAATGTGGAGCGCATCGGGGATCTCGTGGTGGCGATGGGGGAGCGCGGGGCGATAGAGGATTCGCGAACGTCCAAACCGATCCTGCTGCAGTTGCTTGGCCTGCACGGCTCGGTGACTCAGGACGAGATCGCGGTACCGCTGCTGCACCACCCGGCCACCGCTCAATAAGGTATGCGGTCGTGGCCGAACTTCTCTTCTTCTCCGGAACGATGGACTGCGGCAAGTCCACCCTGGCGTTGCAGATGGACCACAACCACCGCGCGCGGGGGCGTGCCGGTCTGATCTTCACGCGGCTCGACCGGGCCGGCACGGCCACCCTGTCCTCGCGACTCGGCTTGGCCACCGGCGCGATCGAGGTGGTCGAGGGCCTGGATCTCTGGGATGTCGTCGTGGCCGCGCTCATGGGTGGGGCCAAGGTGGACTTCGTCATCTGCGACGAAGCGCAGTTCTATACCCCGGAGCAGATCGAGCACCTGGCCCGGGTGGTCGACGAACTCGACATCGACGTCTTTGCCTTCGGGATCACCGCGGATTTCAGGACCCAACTCTTCCCGGGCTCGCGCCGTCTCATCGAGCTCGCGGATCGGGTGCAGGTGTTGCAGGTCGAGGCCCTGTGCTGGTGCGGCCGCCGCGCGACGCACAACGCCCGCATCGTTGACGGTGCCATGGTCGTCGAGGGCGAGCAGGTGGTCGTCGGCAACACCGCCGACGCTCCCGAGGGCCTCGCCGGGAATCAGAGTGTCGTGGAGTATGAGGTGCTGTGCCGTCGGCACTACATGCGTCGGATGAACTCGCATGCCGCGCGTGCCGCGGCCCTGTCCGCCGACGTGCTGCCCCTCGAGCTCGACGCCTGCGCCATCCCGCCCGGCTGACTAGGGCCCGCGGGTGAGGGGCGGGTGCCCCCTAGGGCGCGCGGGCGCCGGGTGGGTGACGGGCGGCGGTTAGCCGCGATCGCCGCGAGACGGGCCGAACATGACGTCATTCCAGCTGGGCACGCCGACCCGGCCGGGGCGCTTGGATGTTGCCTTGGGTTCCGGGGGCGACGGTTGCGCCGTCGAGAGCCCGCTCGCCGGCTCCCGGTCCTTGGGGTGGGTACCCCGCGCCGGCGGAGGTATCGCGTCGCTGTCCGGGAAGTCGATCTCGACGCTCTCAGGGTTCTGGAACTCGGCGAACGGCAGCTCGGCAGCCCCGTGTAGTGGGGTTGCGGGCACTGGGGATTCGGGCAAACGGGCCTCGACCGCCTCGGGATCCGGCGCGCCCCGGACGGGGT
>CALLZC010000081.1 GCA_937858995.1 uncultured Nostocoides sp. | reverse complement strand
ACCGGCGCGTTCGCATTCCCCTGCCCGCCCGCACAGCCGGAGGAACCCATGCTCGAGTCCGCCCAGGCGTTACTCGCCGAGCACGCCGCCTTGGAAGCCCAGCTCGCCGACCCCGAGGTCGTCGGCGATCAGGCGCGCTTTCGCGACGTGAGCCGCCGGTATGCCGCCCTCGGGCCGGTCGTGGCGGCATACCAGGCCTGGCACGTCGCGGGCGAGGACCTGGGCGCGGCCCGGGAGTTGGCGCGGGAGGATCCCGGGTTCGCCGAGGAGATCCCGGACTTGGTGGCCACCCACGAGCGCGCCGAGGAGAAGCTGCGCCAGCTCCTCATACCCCGCGACCCCGACGACGAGCGGGACGTCATCCTGGAGGTCAAGGCCGGTGAGGGCGGCGATGAATCCGCTTTGTTCGCCGGCGATCTGCTGCGGATGTATTTGCGGTATGCCGAGAAGCGCGGCTGGCGCACCGAGATCATCGACGCGACCGAGTCCGACCTCGGCGGCTACAAGGATGTCCAGGTCGCCGTCAAGGCCAAGCGCGCCCCGGGGCCCGGCGAGGCGCCCTGGGCGCGGCTGAAGTTCGAGGGCGGTGTACACCGCGTGCAGCGGGTCCCGGTCACCGAGAGCCAGGGCCGCATCCATACCTCAGCGGCGGGGGTGTGGGTGATGCCCGAGGCCGAGGAGATCGACGTCCAGATCGAGCCGAACGAGTTGCGGATCGACGTTTACCGCAGCTCCGGGCCCGGCGGGCAGTCCGTCAACACCACCGACTCGGCCGTCCGGATCACCCACCTGCCAACGGGCCTCGTCGTCTCGTGTCAGAACGAGAAGTCCCAGTTGCAGAACAAGGAATCGGCGATGCGCGTGCTCCGGGCCCGCCTGCACCAACTCGCGCAAGAGGAGGCCGACGCCGCGGCATCCGACGCCCGCAAGTCGCAGGTGCGCACGGTGGATCGCTCCGAGCGCATCCGGACCTACAACTTCCCGGAGAACCGCATCAGCGACCACCGCACCGGATACAAGGCCTACAACCTCGACATCTTCCTGGGCGGCGAACTGGACCCGGTGGTCGAGGCTGCGATGGCGGCCGATGAGGCCGCCCGCCTGGCCGCGCTCGCCGACGCGTGAGGCCGTGAACCCGCTACGCGAGTTCGTCCGGGGCGCGGCGGGCCAGCTGGCCGCGGCGGGTGTCGCCTCGCCCGAGCCGGACGCGATCGAGCTCGCGGCCCACGTGCTGGGGACCGACGCCCGCGAGGTACGCCGGGCGCTGGTGGTGGGTATGCCGCTTCCGCCCGGGTTCGCCGAGCGCTTCGGTGACCTGGTGGAGGAGCGGGCGCGCCGCATACCGCTGCAGCACCTCACCGGACGCGCCTACTTTCGCCGCCTGACGCTGGCGGTGGGCCCGGGTGTCTTCATCCCGCGGCCCGAGACCGAGATCGTGGCCGGTCTGGCTATCGAGGCCGCACAGGCGGCGGGGGTGGCCGAGCCGATCGTCGTCGACCTGTGCACCGGTTCGGGCGCGATCGCCCTCGCCGTGGCGGACGAACTGCCGACTGCGCAGGTGTATGCCGTGGAGGTCTCCGACCTGGCCCATGCCTGGGCTCGACGCAATCTCGAGACGTTGGCGTTGGCCGTGGAGTTGCGTCTCGGCGACGCGACCACGGCCTTCGATGAGTTGGTGGGTCTGGTCGATGTCGTCGTCAGCAACCCGCCTTATATTCCGGTGGGGCAGGTGCCCGTCGACGCCGAGGTGGCGCAGCATGACCCGCACCTGGCGCTATTCGGCGGCTCGGGGGATGGGCTCGCCATCCCGCGTGCCATCGTCTCCCGCGCCGCGACCCTGCTGCGTCCGGGGGGTGTCCTCGTCATGGAGCATGCCGACACCCAGGGTGCGGCCCTGCTGCGGACGCTCGGCGGCAGCGGCCTGTGGCTCGATCCCGAGGACCATCGGGACCTCACCGCTCGCCCTCGCGCCATCCGCGCGCGCCGTGCCGATGCACGCGGCGCTGCCGGGCCGGGCGCTGGCTGACCGCCGCCCGAGACGAGAGCGCTGGGCTTGCTGCCCGGTTGTGAGCGCGCTCGTAGACTTCATCCCCATGAGCCCCGTCGTCGATGCCATCGCACCGGATGCCCGCGAAGGGGCCGTCACGACCGCTGTCAGCGCGATCCAGAGCGGCCAGCTGGTCGTGTTGCCCACCGATACGGTCTATGGGATCGGATGTGACGCCTTCGATCCCGAGGCGGTCGGCCGGCTTCTGGCGGCCAAGGATCGCGGTCGCGATGTCCCGCCGCCCGTCCTCATCGGGCAGGTGGCGGCCCTCGACGGGATTGCCACCGGCATCCAGCCGTACGTGCGCGACTTGGTGGAGCGCTTCTGGCCCGGCGCGCTGACCGTGATCGTCACGGCGCAGCCGTCGCTGGCCTGGGACCTTGGTGAGACGCACGGCACCGTGGCGGTGCGGATGCCCGATGACGAGATCGCCCTGGCCATCTTGCAACAGACCGGACCGTTGGCCGTGACCAGCGCGAACAAGCATGGCGCCCCACCGGCGACCCGCATTCTGGATGCGGCAACGCAACTCGGCGCGGTCGTGGAGGTGTATGTCGACGGGGGCCCCCGGGAGGCCCAGCTACCCTCGACCATCCTCGATTGCACCGGGCCGGCCCCGGTCGTGCTGCGCGCCGGCGCGATTACCGAGGACGATCTGGGCGCCATCATGGTCCCGCTGCCGCAGGCGGCGCCGGACGAAGCGGCGCCGCAGCCGTAGAGTGTGAGCGCACGGCATACCCTCAAGAGATGGATGGCCCGATGACGTTCTACGGCTCCGACTACGACACCCTCGCAGCCTTCGACCCGCAGATCGCCGGGGTCCTGCTCTCGGAGCTCGAGCGCATCCGCGGCGGACTCCAGTTGATCGCCAGCGAGAACCTCTCGAGCCCGCAGGTGTTGACCGCACTGGGCTCCACGCTGTCGAACAAATACGCCGAGGGCTACCCGGGGCGGCGCTACTACGGTGGGTGTGCCGAGGTCGACAAGGCCGAAGAACTGGCCATCGCCCGGTGCCGGGACCTCTTCGACGCCGAGCACGCCAACGTCCAGCCGCACAGCGGCGCGAGCGCCAACCAGGCGGTTTATGGCGCCTTCCTCAAGCCGGGGGAGACCGTCCTGGCGATGAGCCTGCCGCATGGCGGCCACCTGACCCACGGGAGCAAGGTCTCCTTCTCCGGCAAGTGGTTCAACGCGGTCCACTATGGCGTCGATCCCAGCAGCGAAGACATCGACTACGACCAGGTCGAGGCGCTCGCCAAGGAGCACCGCCCCAAAGTCATCCTGGCCGGTGGTTCGGCGATCCCGCGGCTGATCGACTTCGAATTCTTCGCCCGGGTGGCGGCCGACGTGGGGGCGATTTTCTGGGTCGATGCGGCGCACTTCATCGGCCTGGTGGCCGGCAAGGCCATCCCCAGTCCCGTTCCGTATGCCGATGTCGTCTCTTTCACCACCCATAAGGTGCTGCGCGGCCCGCGCTCGGGTGCCATCGTCTGCAAGGCCGAGCATGCCGCCGCGATTGACAAGGCCGTCTTCCCGATGATGCAGGGCGGGCCGCAGATGCACACCATCGCCGCCAAGGCCGTGAACTTCAAGGAGTGCGCCACCCCGGAGTATGCCGAGTACGCCCGCCAGGTCGTCGAGAACGCCGCCGTCCTGGCGGCCGGGCTCGACGACCACGGGATCCGGCCGACGACCGGTGGCACGGACACCCACCTTTCGCTGCACGATCTCCAGGGTGTCGGGGTCACCGGCAAGGATGCCGAAGCGCGCGCCGATGCAGCCGGCATCGTCCTCAACAAGAACGCCATCCCCTTCGACCCCGCGCCGCCGAGCATCGCCTCCGGTATCCGGGTGGGCACCCCCTGCGTCACCACCCAAGGGATGGGACCACAGGAGATGCGCACCATCGCCGACCTGATCGCGACGGCGATCACGAAGGGCGATGCGGACCCGGATGCCGCGACCTCGCGGGAGGTCCGGGCGCAGGTGAGCGATCTGGTCGCTCGCTTCCCGGCATACCCGCGCTGACAGCAGATCACGGGTGCGCGAGTACCTTTTCGTCCTTCTCGTGGCGATGGCGAGCACCTTCCTCGCCGTGCCCGCGAGCTATCGGATTGCGGTGCGCGTGGGCGCATTCACCCAGGTCCGCGACCGGGACGTCCACGCCGTCCCCATTCCCCGGCTTGGGGGAGTCGCCATCTTTGTCGGCTTCCTCGCGGCGACCCTGACCGCGGCGAAGCTGCCCTACCTGACCCAGGTCTTCGACACCCCGGAATTGTGGGGTGTGCTGCTCGGGGCGGCACTGATCACCCTGGTCGGCGCGGTCGACGACATCCGCGAGCTGGACCCGCTGACCAAACTGGCCGGGCAGATCGTGGCCGCCGGCATCATGGCCTTCTTCGGAGTGCAGCTCTATAGCCTCCCGGTCTTCGGCGTGACCACGGTGCTGCCGGCGCCCGTGCTGGCCACGCTGACGATTTTCACGGTGCTCGTCTCGACCAATGCCGTGAACTTCATCGACGGTCTGGACGGGCTCGCGGCGGGAGTGGTCGCGATTGCTGCGAGCACCTTCTTTGCCTACAGCTACTACATCTCGCGCGGTTTTGACCCGCCGAACGTCTTCAGCTCATCGAGCTTCATCTCGGCGGCGCTGCTGGGATGCTGCCTGGGCTTCCTGCCGCACAACTTCTATCCGGCCCGGCTGTTCATGGGTGACAGCGGCGCCCTGCTGCTCGGGCTGCTGCTCGCTGCAGCGATGATTTCGACCACCAGCGGGGTCAATCCCGCCCAGGTGTCCGGCGGGACGATCGTGGGCGCGACCCTGCTGCCGCTTCTGGTCCCCACGGCGATCATCTTGCTGCCACTCCTGGACGTGGTGCTGGCCGTCATCCGCCGCACGCGCGCGGGCCGCCATCCCTGGAGCCCCGACGCCCAGCATCTGCATCACCGCATGCTGCAGATCGGTCATGGCCACCGCCGCGCG
Source organism: uncultured Nostocoides sp. (assembly GCA_937858995.1). Taxonomy (GTDB): domain Bacteria; phylum Actinomycetota; class Actinomycetes; order Actinomycetales; family Dermatophilaceae; genus Nostocoides_A. The sequence goes on along the minus strand of CALLZC010000081.1, from coordinate 106 downwards.
GTCTTGCTGCTCTGGTTGTGGGCGGCCGTGGCGTCATTGGGCGGGATCTCCTTCGTCTTCCTCGACGCCGCCGTGGCTGCAGCTCTGGTGGTCGCCGCGGTGGTGG
>CALLZC010000080.1 GCA_937858995.1 uncultured Nostocoides sp. | reverse complement strand
CGGCTGGCGGGTCCAGCTAGCGGCCTCATCGACCCGGCCATCGCCGCCGTACCCGACGGCTGGCTGGAGCCCACGCCATGGCTTCCGGACCCCGCGGCCGTCCGTGCCGCATACGCCGAGCACCTCCGGGCCCGGTTGGCGACCCCGACGGCCTGGCTCCCGGGAGGGTCGTTGTGATCCCCTACCAATACGTCACCCTGCGGGTGGTGCCGCGCGTCGACCGGGAGGAATTCGTCAATGTCGGCATCGTGCTCTTTGCCGACGCGGTCAACTTCCTCGACGCGGGCTGCCACGTGGACGCCCGGCGGTTGGACGCCCTGCACCCCGGCCTTGATCTCGAGGCTGTCACCGCGTCGTTGCGCGTCATTTGCGAGGTCTGCCGGGGCGTCACGGGCCGTGGCCTTCCTGACCTGCCCACGCCCGGTCGGCGCTTTGGCTGGCTCGCCGCACCACGCAGCACGGTGTTGCAACCGGGACCGCGGCACGGAGGGCTGGCCGCGGACCCCGCGGTGGAGTTGGATGTCCTCATGGACCGGCTCGTCCGGCCCGCCCTGCCGCCCAAGGAAGCTTGAGTATGCCGCACATCGCCCGAGGGCTCCTGCTCACCGTGCTGGCCTTGCTGCTGGCCACCCCAGCAGGGGCCGCTGCCCCCTTGCCACCGCAGGGTGTGCCCGATGCGGTCGCGCGCGTCTTTGCCGACGAGACACTGGCCTGGGCCAACCAGAACGAAAGCAAACCGGGGACCAGCCCGTCGGGGGGTTATTCCGCGGTCGGCCCGATCCACGAGGTTTTCGCGTTTACCACCGACTTCCTCGAGGGCGATACCTCGGGGGCACCCATCCGCAGCCTGAATCAATGGCAGGCCGCGCTGTTGACCCAAGGGCGTCCCGCGGGAGTTGCCACCGTCGCGATGGAGGAGGGTGCCTTTCGCACCGTCACCGTCTCCACAGCAGCGGACCAGGCGCTCGCCCTGGCCGCCGAGAGCACCGGGTATGTCGTGCTGGGCTCCCCCGCAATCGGGACCTGGATCCTCAGCGAGGAGTTGATCCTGACCCCCAGTGACTCCTGGGCGCGGCAGATCTCCCCCGGGCCGATTGCCCTGGCGCAGGCGCGGCCCCAGCTCGCCGAGGGCTGGCGCTCCCAGCGGGGCACCGGCCTGCCCATGTGGCTGCTGGTGAGCATCGGGGTCATCGGCCTCGCCGGAACCCTCACCACCATGGCCTTCCTGCGTCGACCGCCCGGCCAGCTCCGCAGACCCTAGCCCGTTGAGCCGCGGGCACGCCGACGCCGAGGAACTCCACCAGGCGGGGATCACGTGAGGTCGTCGAGACGCGTCAGTCCGCTGCGGAATGCCAGCACGACGAGTTGGGCGCGGTCGCGGGCCTGGAGCTTGGTCATCGCTCGGCTGACATGGGTCTTGACGGTCAGTGGGGAAAGGTAGAGGGAGGCGGCGATCTCGTCGTTGGAGAGGCCGCGACCGACCATGGCGACGATCTCGCATTCGCGACTGGTCAGCCCGTTCACGGCATCCTTGTCGACCCCGTCGGGCGTGGCGGCATCGGTCATGGAGCTCAATAGCGCACGCGTCGCCTTCGGGGTGAGCAATGCGTCACCACCGGCGACCACGCGGATCGCGTCGAGCAGTGTGTCGGGATCGACGCCCTTGTCGAGAAAGCCGCTCGCACCGGCGCGCATCGCCGCGACGACGTATTCATCGAGCTCGAAGGTGGTGAGCACGATCACGCGAACCCCGGCGAGATCCTCATCGGCCGTGATCGCCCGCGTTGTCGCGATTCCGTCGCGACCGGGCATGCGCACGTCCATCAACACAACGTCGGCACGCCGGTCACGGATCACCTCGACCGCCGTGGCGCCGTCGTTGCTCTCGCCGACCACCTCCAGGTCGGGCGCCGAGTCGACGATCGCTCTGAACCCGGCCCGGATCAACGCCTGGTCGTCTACCAACACCACCCGGATCGTCACGATCCCGCCCCCCCGGCGGCCGGCAACCACGCCTCGATCACGAACCGGTCGGCGCCTACTCCGTGGGGAGTAGGCCTGGGAGTCCGCAGGAGGCTCAGGGCAGGCCTCGCCGGCGCGGTTAGCGGGCGCGCAACTCCCACGCCGCGACCGCAGCAGCCGCAGCAACATTGAGCGAGTCGACCCCTCCGGCCATGGGGATGCGTACCACCTTGTCCACCTGCGTCAGGGTGCTCCGCCGCAGACCATCGCCCTCGGTCCCCAGGACCAGGGCCAATCGCTGTGGCGCCTGGCTCGCGAGGTCGTCCAGGGCCACGGAATCCTCGCCCAACGCGAGCGCGGCCACGACGAAGCCGAGCTCCCGCAACGATGCGACGCCTCCCGGCCAGGGACTGATCCGCGTCCACGGGACCTGGAAGACGGTACCCATCGAGACGCGAATTGCTCTGCGATAGAGCGGATCCGCGCAACGGGGTGTTACCAGGACGGCATCGACCCCGAGGGCAGCCGCCGAACGGAAAATTGCGCCGACATTCGTGTGGTCGACAATGTCCTCTAGGACGAAGACTCGCCGCGCCCCCGCGAGCACGTCGTCGAGGGACGGCAGCGGCAAGCGCTGCATGGCTGCCAGGGCGCCGCGATGCAGATGGAATCCCGTGAGTTCTTCAAGGACCGTGGGCGATCCCCAAAACACGGGCACGCCGTCAACCTGTGCCGCCGCCACCAGATCCGCAAGGTCGGTTAACCACCGCTCCCCCATGAGATACGAGCGTGGTCGGAAGCCGGCCGCCAGAGCCCGCCGGATGACCTTCTCCGACTCGGCGATGAAGAGGCCCCGCTCGGGTTCCGCCCGGGTGCGCAGCGCGACATCGGTCAGGCCGACGTAGTCGTGGAGCGCGGGGTCACCAATGCCCGTCACCTCGACCAGCATTGAGACCTCCTCACGCAAAGAAGACCAACTTTGCCATGGCGAGGATCCCCACCGCGATGATGGTCCCCCGCAGCACCGTCGGCGGCAGCCGTCGCCCGACCCCGGCCCCGAGGAACCCGCCAATTAGGGTGCCGGCTCCCACCAGAGCGACAATGAGCCAGTCGACCTGCTCCGGCGCGAGAACCACGAAGACGATCGCCGCGACGAGATTCGCGACCGAGGCCAGGACGTTCTTCCACCCCGTCAACTCCTGCAGACTGCCCACGGCCAGGGTCGAGAGCAGACCCATCAGGATGACGCCCTGCGCCGCCCCGAAGTACCCGCCGTATGCCGCGGCCAGGACCAGGGCGACTCCGAGGGCCCGCCCATGCCAGGCCGGGGCTTGCCCGGATTCGTGGTGGTGCGCGGCGCTCCAGCTCTGCCAGCGCGGACCAAAAATCACCAGCAGCAACCCGAACGCGATGAGCACCGGGACGATAGCGGCGAAGGCGGCTGGCGGCAGGACGAGCAACAGGACGGCGCCGGCAGCGGCACCCGCGATCGAGAAGGGCAGCAATGCGCCCAGCGCCCGCCACCGACCGGCGAGTTCGCGTCGATAACCCCAGGTCCCGCTCACCCCACCGGGGAGCATCCCGAGATTGTTGGAGATATTCGCGGTGAGCGGCGGGACGCCCACGAGCAGCAGGGTCGGAAAGGTGATGAGTGAACCCGATCCGACGATCGTGTTGATGGTGCCAGCACCAATCCCGGAAGCGATGACGAGCAACGCCTCCCACACCGACACCGATCAGTCCTGGCGCGGCGGCTCCGCGCGTGGCGCCGGCTCGGCCGCACCAGGCGCGGCAGCCTCGCCATACGGAAAGGCGACGGGCGCAATCGGCGCGGGCGCCGGCAACTGCGGGGTCGCTGGCTCGGGCTGTACGCGCGGCGCGGGCGCCGCGTGGTCGACAGCCTCGCTGGCCACTCGACCAGCCTGACCGCGAGCCTCCGCGAGGGCCGTGCGGGGGTCCTCCAGCTGGGTCCCGGCGAAGAGGTTGGTCAGGTCCTCCCCCGGATCCACCCACTCCTCGTCATCCTCGGCGCCCGGGGTGATCGCGCCACCGAGAGTGTTGCCGATGCCGCGTAGCGCATCGGTCAGCTCCGAGGGGATGATCCACATCTTGTTGGAGTCGCCGCGGGCCAACTGCGGCAGGGTCTGCAGGTACTGGTAGGCCAGCAGCTTCTGCGTCGGCTTGCCACGGTGGATGGCGTCGAAGACCTGCTGGATCGCGCGTGCCTGGCCCTGAGCTTCCAGGACCCGGGCCTGCGCGGAGCCCTCGGCCCGCAGGATCTGGCTCTGCTTCTCGCCTTCGGCCGTCAGGATCTGGCTGGCCTTGAAGCCCTCGGCGGTCAGGATCGCGGCGCGCCGGTCGCGCTCGGCCTTCATCTGCTTTTCCATCGACTCCTGAACCGAGTGCGGCGGGTCGATGGCCTTCAGCTCGACGCGATTGACGCGGATGCCCCACTTGCCGGTCGCCTCGTCCAGCACCCCGCGCAACTGGCTGTTGATCTGGTCGCGGCTGGTCAACGTCTGTTCCAGATCGAGCGAGCCGATGACATTGCGCAATGTCGTCACGGTCAACTGCTCGATGCCCTGGATGAAGTTGGCGATCTCATAGACCGCGGACTTGGCATCGATGACCGAGTAGTAGATGACGGTGTCGATGTTGACGACCAGGTTGTCGGAGGTGATCACGGGCTGCGGAGGGAAGCTGACCACTTGTTCACGCAGGTCGATATTGGCGCGCACCTTGTCGACGAATGGCACCAGGAAGTGAATGCCACCTTCGAGAGTGCGCGAATAGCGACCCAGGCGTTCGACGAGCTGCGCCGTCTGCTGCGGGACGATGCGCACCGTGCGAACCACCACGATGACCGCGAGGAGAAGGAAGAGGAGGAGGACGATCAGGCCCAGTTCCATAGTGTTGCCGACTTTCTGTCGTTGAGGGTGGTGAACCGCCTAGCGGTCCTGAATAGCCTTCTCGCCGCTGACGATTGCCGTGGCGCCATGGATCGCGACGACCCGCACCTCGTCGCCCGCCTCGCAGGTGCGGCCGCCCTCGGCGACCCGCGCCGACCAGATCTCACCACCGAGGCGCACTCGGCCGTCGAACTGGGTCACCGCCTCGATGACTTGCGCGCTGCGCCCGACCAAGGAGGAGGGTCCGATGCCGTGGTCCGCGACTCCCTCCAGGAAGCGGGAACGCACGATCGGGCGCACGAGGAAGACCAGCAGTGCGCCCACGAGTGCCGCAATGATGACCTGGGCGGGGACCGGCGCCCCCAGCGACGCGGCGAGGCTCCCGGCGAGGGCTCCTCCGGCCAGCATGACGAAGACGAAGTCGACGGTTGCCACCTCGATGGCGGCCAGTGCCAGCGCCAAACCGAGCCAACCAAGCCACGCGTTGTCGCTCAGCCACTCCACTGCGTACTCCTTCTGGGCATTGCCCCCGCGACAACGGGTGTTAACCCGTGAACTCCTGTGAGGTCACGGTAGTTCCTACCGGCGCCGCGCGCGCCGCATATCTGTCCTCAAAACGTTCGAGTAGCAGCGGCATCCCAAAGGTCTTCGACAGATTCTCTGCGGTCAGCGTGATCTCCAGGGGGCCCAAGGCCACGATCTCGCCCTCGCGCATGAGCAGCACGTCGGTGAAATTCGGCGGGATCTCCTCCACGTGGTGGGTGATCAAGATCAGGGCCGGAGCCTCTACATCACCGGCGATCTCGCCCAACCGGGCCACCAAATCCTCGCGCCCGCCCAGGTCCAGTCCCGCACCCGGCTCGTCCAGCAACAGCAGCTCGGGATCGGTCATCAGCGCCCGGGCGATCTGAACGCGTTTGCGTTCCCCCTCCGACAGGGTGGCGAACTGCCGGTCGGCCAGGTGCCCGGCCCCGAGCGCGGCGAGCAGTTCCATCGCTCGCCCCTCGTCCATCCGCTCATAGCTCTCGCGCCAGCGTCCGACCACGCCATAGGACGCCGTCACCACGACATCGCGAACCCGTTCACCGCCGGGGATGCGATCGGCCAACGCCGAGGACGCCAGACCGATCCGCGGCCGCAGCTCGAAGACATCGACCGCTCCGAGGACCTCGCCCAGAACCCCAGCGACCCCCTCGCTCGGATGAATCCGACCCGCGGCCAGTTGCATCAGGGTCGTCTTGCCGGCACCGTTGGGCCCCAGGATCACCCAGCGCTGACCCTCCTCGACCTCCCAATCGATGTCGCGCACCAGAGCCTTGCCGCCGCGGATGACGCTCACGCCCGCGAAGGCCACAACATCGCTCATGAGCTCGACCCTACCCGGCTACTCTCACCCTGTGAGTCACGTGTCCCCCGGTGAGGCGCCCGTCGACGGCGAGACCTTTGTCGCGGCGCTGCGTGGGGCCGCACCCTACGTCCATGCGCACCACGGCCGCACCGTGGTCATCGTGATCCCGGGTGAGGTGTGCCAGCGCCCGGACATCGAGCGGCTGCTCGGGGACATCGCCCTCTTGCACTCGCTCGGGGTCCGGCTGGTGCTGGTGCACGGAGCTCGGCCCCAGATCGAACGGGAACTGGCCATCCGCGGCATCGAGCCGGTGTATGACGGCGACCTCCGGGTGACCGATCACCGCGCCATGGAGGCGGTCAAGGCCGCGGTCGGGGTGTTGCGGATGGATCTCGAGGCCCGCTTGTCGGCCAGCCGCAGCGTCTCGGTCCGTCATGAGTCCCAGCCGCGCGTCGTCGGTGGCTCGTGGGTGACCGCGAAGCCGGTGGGCGTGCGAGGCGGCGTCGATCATCAACTGACGGGCGAGGTTCGTCGGGTGGACATCGCCCAGATCCGCCAGGCCGTCTCGCAGGGGCAGATCGTCCTACTGTCACCCATCGGCTATTCCCCGACCGGCGAGACCTTCAATCTGCGCAATGCGGATATCGCGGAATCCGTGGCGATCGGTCTGGGCGCGGACAAGCTGATCTTCGTCCTGGAATCCGAGCCGGCGCGGTGGCGGGCCGGGCTGGGCAGCGGCGACGCCGGACAGCTGTCGCTGTCGGCGGCCGCTCCCCTGGTCTCCAGCCACGGCTCGCAGCTTGGCCCGGAGGATCGCAACTGCATCCGGGCGGGCATCGCCGCTGTGACCGGCGGGGTGGGCCGGGTGCACTTGATCGGCACCCAGGGGCACTCACCGCTGCTGCGCGAGCTGTACACCCGTGACGGTTCGGGACTGATGATCGCCGATGAGGACGACTACGAGTCGATCCGGGGTGCCACCGTGGATGACGCCCGGGCGATTGCCGAGCTGATCGCACCGCTGGAGGCGCGCGGCATCCTGCGTGCGCGCTCGCTCGAGCAGTTGGAGCTCGACATCGACACCTTCTCGGTGATCGTGCGCGACGGCATGGTCATCGCCTGCAACGCGCTGATCGACTATCCGCAGGAACAAGCCGCCGAGTTCGCCTGCGTCGTGGTGCACCCGTCATACCGGCGTCGGGACCTGGCCGCCGCCCTGCTGCGTGCCGCCCGGACCCAGGCTCGATCCCGGGGATACCAACGACTGTTCGCGCTCACGACGGCGACCCCCGACTGGTTCCTCGAGCACGGTTTTCGGCCGGGCACCCGAGCAGACCTGCCGGAGGAAAGGCGTCGCAGCTATGACGAGGCACGCGCCTCCAAGGTGCTGATCCTGGCTAGCCCCTAGGGGTGCGTTCGACGCGCCGATCCGACTGCGCCTGGGGCTCCCGGACAGCCGGGAGCGCGACATACGCCACCAGGATCAGGGTTCCCACCGCCAGCAGCGCGCGCAAGACCCCATAGTGGTCGCCGAGGAAACCGATCAGCGGCGGACCGGCGATAAAGGCGACGTAGCCGATGGTCGCCACCACCGACACCCGCGCGTGGGCGCGCTCGGGGTCGTCCGCGGCGGCCGACATCCCGACCGGGAATCCCAGTGACACCCCCAAGCCCCACAGGGCCGCACCGGCATACGCCAGGATCGGGGTGCCAAAGACCACCAGCACCGAGCCGACGAGCGCCACCGCGAGCATGATGCGGAGCACCGGAACTCGCCCGTACCGATCGAGCAGGCCCGTACCGAGAACCCGCCCGATGGTCATGAATCCCAGGAAGGTGGCGAAGGCGAGCACGCCAGCCCAGGTGGGCAGTCCGTAGCCCTCGACGAAGGCGACCGACACCCAGTCGTTCGCCGTGCCCTCCGTGAAGGCGGCAACCAGGATCACGAGCCCCATGAGCAGCGTGCGCGGCTCGGTCCACGCCGAGCGTGGCACCTGCGCCGGTATGCCGTGCGCGGCCTCCTCGCGGGCCGTGGCCTCATCCTCGAGCGAGCGTGGGAGGAAAGGCCGGGGCGCGATCAGCGCGCACGCGAGCATCCCGGCCGCTGCGAGCCAGAGATGTAGCCATACGGGCACGGCAAGGGCCGCCATACCCGCGCCCACCAGGGCCGCGACGACCGTGCCACCACTAAACGCCGCGTGGAAACGGGGCATGATCGAGTGGCCCAGCAGGCGCTCGACCTCGGCCCCCTCGAGGTTCATGGCCACATCGCACACGCCCATGCCGAGACCGAGGACAAAAAGGCCCGCGCTGACGAGCCACGATTTGCCGATCAGATCGGTTCCGAGGCCGGTGATGGCCAGCCCGACCGCGACGAAGCTGAGGGCGATGGAGCAGGTCCGGGCCGCGCCCAGGCGATGGACGATGCGCCCGGCAACGGGCAGGCCGAGAATCGAGCCGGCCGAGGCAAAGAGCAGCACGACGCCCAACTGGCCGGCGCTGAGGTCGAGCCGCGCCTTGGCGTCCGGGATCCGGCTGGCCCAACTCGCGAATGAGATCCCCGAGGCGGTGAAGACGACATAGACCGCGTTGCGCGCAGCGAGCAGCCGCGGCATCGCCAGCGGCGGGTGAGTCATCGGACTGCTCGGCGACGCCGGATGCGAGCCGTGGTCGCTCAGGCCTGGCTACTGCCCTCGGGGGTCTCGTCCGGCGTGTCGAGCTCGGCCTCCATGACGTCCTGCCGAGGTGCGTCGTCATCGAGATCCGCGTCGTCATCGTTCTCGTCCGAGTCGTCGTCCGGTGCCAGCTCAGACAGGTCCACGACGGCGCCCGAGGTGTCGGTGATAACGGCTCGATCCAAGACCCCGGCCAGGGCCTTGCGCCGGGCGACCTCACCCAACATGCCGGGCACCTGGTTGTTGGAGTCGATGGCCTGCGCGAACTGGTTGGGGTCCATGCCGTACTGCTGCGCCTGCATGATCAGGTACTCGACGAACTCCTCCTGGGATACGTCGATGTCGTCCTGCTCGACGATCGCATCGAGGATGAACTGGGCCTTCATGGCCCGACGGGTGCCGTCCTGGATCTCGGCACGGTGCTCGTCGTCCTCGAGCCGGCCCTCACCCTCCAGATGAGAGTGAACCTCGGCGTCGATGATCCCCTGCGGCAGGTCGATCTCGACGCTATCCAGAAGGTGGTCGAGGATCTTGTCGCGAGCGGCAACACCCTGCTCGAAGCGCTTGGCGCGCAGCGCGACCTCGGCGACGTTCTCCTTGAGTTCGGCCAGGGTGTCGAACTCCGACGCCAGTTGGGCGAAGTCGTCGTCCAGGGCCGGGAGCTCGCGCTCCTTAACCGCCTGGACCGTCACCGAGCACTGCGCGTCTTCACCGGCGTGGTCACCGCCGGCCAGGGGCGCCGTGAACGTGGCCGATTCGCCGGCCGACAGCCCGATCAGGGCCTGGTCCAACCCGGGCAGCATATTGCCCGAGCCCACCTCATAGGAGATGCCCGACACCTCGTCGATGGTCTCCTCACCGATGGCCGCCGAGAGGTCGATGGAGACGAAGTCACCATCGGCGACGGCCCGCTCGATCGTGACCAGGGTTCCGAAGCGCGTCCGCAGGCTCTGCAACTGGGCGTCGATATCGGCATCGGTGACCTCGACCTCGTCCACGGTCACCGCGATGCCGTCCAGGTCAGGCAGGGTGAACTCCGGAACCACATCCATCTCGGCGGTGAAGTTGAGGGTTTCGCCTGCCACCATGGGGACGGCGGTGATCTCGACCTCGGGCTGCCCGATCGGGCGGATTGCGGCCTCCTCGACCGCCTGGGCGTAGAGCCCCGGCATGGCCTCGTTGACCGCCTCCTGCAGCACGGCGCCCCGGCCCATGCGCTGGTCGATGATCCGGCTGGGGATCTTGCCCTTGCGGAAGCCGGGAATGCTCACCTGGGCGCCGATGGTCTTGTATGCCGCGTCGATGCTCGGCTGGAGCTCCTCATAGGGCACCTCGACACTCAGCTTGACGCGGCTCGGGGTGAGGTTCTCGGCGAGGCTCTTCACTGCAGGCACTCCAAAGGGATCTTCGAGGGATGGGATCGGCTCGGCCGCATCGGCACGTGTGCCACGTCCGGCCGACCAAGAGTTGCGATCATCCTAGCTGTCGGGGCCTTGGCGCCCCAAAAGCACGCACCACGGCGCGCTGGGCGTGCGTCGCGGTACAGGCGACCGTCCGGGGACAGCCACCATGAGACGACTCATGGTCGGGGTAGCCGGATTTGAACCGGCGGCCTTCCGCTCCCAAAGCGGACGCGCTACCAACCTGCGCCATACCCCGGCGGAGCGGGCGACGAGAATCGAACTCGCGTAATCAGTTTGGAAGACTGAGGCTCTACCATTGAGCTACGCCCGCAGGCTCAGCACGCGAGAACGCGCCGAGCGCTGGCCAGCTTAGTGCCCCGCTTCGGTCGACCCGAAATCGTCCTGCTTTTGGCCAACCCTGCGCCGGCAGGCGCCGCTGCTGGCCAGTCCACGGCATGCGCATAACCGGCGACACGCCGAGCGCCGATACACATGTGACGCATGAGGCTGCCGTGGCGTGGGGTACTGGTAAGATCGCGCCGGATCTTTTGTGGGTTCCACGGCCCATGCCGAACGATCCGTGGCCGTCTGGCCGTCGCCGACCACAGGGGAATAACCGATGACTGATCGCCGCCGCACCTCGTGGGCGCTGCCTGCCGCCGTGATGGCGCTGGCAGCGGGCGCAGCACTCGCTCCGGCAGCGACAGCCGCCGCGGGCGCGGCCCTGCCGAGCGCACTCGCGTGGGCATCCCCGAGTGACGCGAAGCAGGCCACCACGGAAGCCAAAGCCACAAGCACCTTCACGTTGCCGAGCGAAACCACCACCACCACCGAGCCGACAACCACGACGACCACGACCGAACCGACGACGACTACGACCCAGCCGTCGAGCACGTCCAGCACTTTTACCTCGCCGAGCGAGACCACCAGCACCTCGACGACCGAGACCTCCACCACCTTCACCCCGCCGACCGAGACCACGACGACCTTCACCCCACCCCCCTCGACCAGCACATCGTCGGCCACGTCGAGCGGCGCCACGTCCACCTCGGCAACGAGCCCCACGACGACTGCGGCGTCGCCGTCCACATCACCGCTGGCGACGACCCCCGGTGCACCAGCATCGAGCACGCCGGCCTCGAGCACCAGTTCCACGAGCACGCAGGAGCAGCAGGCGCCCCCCACCGATGACGAGAGCCCCGAGGGCCCCGGAATCCAGGAAAAGGTCAGCTCCATCGCCAATGACATCTTCAACGGGGGCGCCAACTGGGACCTGGTGAAGAAGACCTTCATCGGGTTGGCGCTGGCCGGTCTTGCCGGCCTGGGCGTCGCCGTGATGCGGCCCCGCGGCCGCTGATCCACGCTGAGTCTCGTCAGCCGACGGGCCTGTCCCGTCAGGCGAATCGGACGCGCAGATAGGTAGCCGGCCGCCCCGCGGCCAGACCCTTACGCTCGAAACCGTCCTCGTCCTTCCAGGACGGGCGGGCAATCTCCTGCACCTGGCACCTGCCGTGGGATCGCAGCTGCTCACGGGTCCACTCGGCATACACCGGGTGATCCGTGGCGATCAGCAGGTGGCCATCGGGTTCCAGGAGTCTCTCGATTGCCGCCAGTGTCTCCGGTCGGATCAGGCGCCGCTTGGCGTGCTTGGCCTTGGGCCACGGGTCCGGGAAGAGCACATGGACCGAACGCAGCGACTGTGGCGCCAGCGCGCCGCCCAGGAGGTTCATCGCGTCACCCGGATAGACGCGCAGGTTGTGCACGCCTCGATCGACCGCGGCGGCAAGCATGCGGGCGACTCCGGGCAGGTGCACCTCTGCGGTCAGCACATCGTGGTCGGGGAAGGACGCGGCATACCCGATCGCGGCGGCCCCGTGACCTGAGCCGATCTCCATAATGAGCGGGGCACGGCGACCGAAGACGACGGCCGGCTCGATGGGCAGGTCACGCACCTCATACTCGGGCAGGAGCAGGCGCAGCCGCTCCCGGGTCAGATCCGAGAGGCGGTAACGGGGCGTGAAGGTGCGGATCGGGGAGCGAGAGCGCTCGGGCACCGCGGGGGCCGTCGCTCGGCCCGGGTCGATCGAGCTCATCGCCGCCAGATCACCAGGGCGGCCCGGTCATCCCCGTCACCGCCGCGTGCCGCACCGATGAGTGCGCCCGCCAGGCCGGCGAAACTGCCCGCACGCAGGTATCGCTCAGCGACCCCACCGACCCAATCGATGCCGTCTGCCAACTCGCTATCCCGCGACTCGATCACCCCATCGGTGAAGACGACCAAGGCGTCGCCCGGGCGCAGCTCACCCGTCGTCTGGGGGAAGCTGAGGTGCTCCATCAACCCCAGCGCGGGGCCGCGTGCCGTGGACACCTCGATCCACGCTCCGCTGTCCCCGCAATAGCGCATGACCGGCGGATGTCCGGCGCAGCTGACCGAAAACCGCCCGAGTGTCGGGTCCAGGTCCAGGTGCGCCGCGGTGGCGAAACCCTCCGCCCACCGCTGCCGCACGAGGTAGCTGTTCGCCGCGTCGAGGAAGTCGGCCGGCTCGACCTGCCCCAAAAGCCCGCTGAAGGCGGCCGCGACCGTCATGGCCCGGGTGCCCGCCCGCAAGCCCTTGCCGCTGATGTCCGCGACGCAGAACTCGGCGTGGTGCGGGTGGTAGCCCTCGGCGCTTAGGACCAGGTCGCCGAGGAAGGCATCCCCATGGGCACCGGCGATGGCGCACTCGGCATACCACCCCGCCGGCAGCGCCGGCATCTCACCCAGTTGGCGATGGCGCCGCCGCAGGTCGCGCAGCAGCCGCTCCCCACCCGTCCCATAAACGCCCAGACCCTCACGCGAGCGGGCGAGCATGAACATCGCCCCCATCGTCAGGCTCAGCGTGCCGACGACGATCACGCCGCGCCAGGCCGTGGCTGGCGCGAGGACCCAACTCACGGCGACGCACCCCAGCACGACACCGAAGTAGGCGACCAGGCGGGGCACCGACAGCGCCAGGCCAGCGAGGATGATCAGCGATGTGAACGTCTCCCGCGGCACCTCGTCGGGGAAGCGCACGATCACCGCAAAGAGCCCGATCGTCAGCGCCAGCAGCACCGCGAGCCGGACGGGCTCCCCCGGCCCGCGCGTCACCGCGCGATCCAAGAGCGCCAGCCATCCGCTGCTGCGGTTGCTGTAGCTGACGGACTGGGCGTGCGTGGCCACCTCAGCCAGATTCGGCAAGGGGCGGAAGTGATCCGTCCGCCTGGTAGGCCGCGAGCATGTCGATGCGACGCTGGTGGCGCTCATCGTGGGAGAAGGGTGTCGTCACGAAGGCCAAGACCATGTCCTTGGCCTCCTGCACGGTGTTCATCCGACCACCGATGGAGAGCACGTGAGCGTCATTGTGCTCTCGGGCCAGTCGGGCCAGGTCGGTGTTGTAGGCCAGGGCGGCCCGGATGCCCGGGACCTTGTTGGCTGCGATCTGTTCGCCATTGCCCGAGCCGCCGAGGACCACGCCGAGCGAACCAGGCTCCGCCGCAACGGCCTGCGCCGCACGCAGGACGAAGACCGGGTAGTCATCGTTGGCGTCATACGCGAAGGGACCGTGGTTGACGGGCTCGTGGCCCTGCTCGGCGAGGAACGCGATGAGCTCGCCCAGCAACTCGTATGCGGCGTGGTCGCCGCCGAGGTGAACCCGCATGTCATCTCTCCTGATCAAAAATCGGACCCACGGTCCGGGAGCGTTTGAGTTCGAAGAAGCCCGGTGTGCCAGCGACCAGGACGCAGCCATCCCACAACCGTCCGGCTGCCTCGCCGACCGGGGCGGGGCTGAGGACCGGACCGAAGAAGGCGACTCCTTCCACGGCGATCACCGGGGTGCCTACGTCGTCGCCGACGAGGCCGATCGCCCGATGATGCGAGGCACGTAGCGCCTCGTCTCCGTCCGTCGAGTGTGCGGCCGCCGCCAAGGTATCGGGCAGCCCGACCTCGGCCAGCGCTTCACGGGTGATCGCCTCGAGGTCCTGGCGGCCCTGGTGGTGGATGCGCTCGCCGTAGGCGTCGTACAAGGGTTTCAGGACGGTGTCGCCATACGCCTCGCGCGCCGCGATGAGCACGCGAACTGGCGCCCAAGCCGCCTCCATCAGCTCCTGGTACTCCGGCGGGAGGTCCCGGCCCTCGTTGAGGACCGACAGGCTCATCACCGACCAGGTCACCTCGATGGAACGGACACGCTCGACCTCCATGAGCCAGCGCGAGGTCATCCACGCCCACGGGCATACCGGGTCGAACCACATCTCGACCGGGGTCCGGGCACCGGCCAGCGACCGGGAGGCTTCTGTCATGGGTCGCAATCTACGCCACCTGTGGGCACCGTGAAAGGATGGGCAACTGTGCCCCGACCCCGGGCCAGCCGTCCGCACACCGCAGGAGTACTCCCGTGCCGGGAACCAATCTCACCCGAGACGAGGCGCAGCAGCGAGCCGCGCATATCGCCACCCAGAGTTATGCCGTCGAGCTGGACCTGACGACAGCTGCGGACACATTCCGCAGCGTGACGACGGCGCGCTTCACGAGTTCGGCACCGGGATCGGAGACCTTCGTCGATCTCATTGCGCCGAGCGTCGAGTCGATCACGCTCAACGGGGAATCACTCGACCCGGCAACGCATTTCGATGGCAGTCGGATCAGTCTTCGGTCCGTCGCGGCCGACAACGAGCTCGTGGTGGAGGCGACCTGCGCGTTCATGAACACGGGCGAGGGCATGCACCGTTTCGTGGACCCGGTCGATGGTGAGGTCTACGTGTACACGCAGTTCGAGGTTCCGGACGCGCGCCGAGTCATGGCGGTCTTCGAGCAACCGGATCTCAAGGCGGAGTTCACCTTTACGCTCACGGGACCGAGTCACTGGCAGGTTCTTTCGAACGCGGTCAGCCCGCCGGCGGAGCCGGTCCGCGACGGGGTCGCGATCTGGCGCTTCCCGGCAACTCCCCGCATCCCCACCTATGTGACCGCCCTGGTCGCCGGTCCGTATGACGTCGTGCGCGACAGCGTCGAGGGCCGTGCGGGAGAGATCCCGCTGGGGGTGTTCTGCCGCCGCTCCATGACCCCCCACCTCGACGCCGCCAACATCTTGGCGTGCACCAAGGCGGGGTTCGCCTACTTCGAGGAGATGTTCGACTCGGCATACCCCTTCACCAAGTACGACCAGGTCTTCGCCCCGGAGTACAACTGGGGCGCGATGGAGAACGCCGGATGCGTCACCATCAACGAGACGTACATCTTCCGCGGCAAGGTACCCGAGACCCACGTCGAACGCCGCGCGCTGACGATCCTGCACGAGCTTGCGCACATGTGGTTCGGCGACCTGGTCACCATGAGGTGGTGGGATGACCTGTGGCTCAACGAATCCTTCGCGGAGTGGGCATCAACGGCCTGCCAGGCCGAGGCCACCGAGTGGACCGGCGCCTGGACGACCTTTTGCACCCAGGAGAAGGCGTGGGCCTACCGCCAGGACCAGCTCTCATCGACCCATCCGGTGGTAGCGCCGATCCGTGACCTGCGGGAGGTGGAGACCAACTTCGACGGCATCACCTACGCCAAGGGCGCCTCGGTCCTGAAGCAGTTGGTGGCGTATGTCGGGCGCGATGAGTTCGTCGCCGGCCTGCGCAGCTACTTCGCGAAGCACTCGTGGGGCAACACCACGCTCAACGACCTCTTGGTCGAACTGGAGCAGGCCTCCGGTCGCGACCTGCGCTCGTGGGTCCACAAGTGGCTGGAGACCTCCGGCGTCAACCTCCTGCGTCCGGTGATCGAGATCGACGAGCAGGGGATGATCACCTCCGCCGTCATCGAGCAGAGCGTCGCGTCCGGCGACGACCTGCTGCGCCCGCACCGGCTCGAGATCGGCGCCTACGACCTCGTGGACGGTCGTTTCGTGCGCACTGGCGTGATCTCGCTCGACGTCGACGGCCCACGCACCGCGGTGCCCCAGCTCATCGGCGCGGCCCGGCCCGCTGTCATCCTGGTCAACGATGCCGATCTGGCCTACGCAAAGATCCGGTTCGACCCACTCTCGCTGGCCGCCATCCTGGCCCACCCCCGCGGGTTCACCGACACCCTCCCGCACTCGCTGGCGCTGGCCGCGGTCTGGGACATGACTCGCGACGCGCAGATGCGGGCTCGCGACTACCTCCCCTTTGCCCTCGCCGCCCTCGACGGCGAACGCGACTCGACGCTGGTGCGCAGTCTCTTGGGGCAGATCGCCACCTGCGTGACCCACTATGTGGCTCCGGAGCATCGCGCTGCCGCACATCAGCTCGTGATCGACCGGTTGCGCAGCCTGGCCCTCGCCGCCCCGGCTGGCACGGACGCCCAACTGCAACTGATCTCGGGGTATGCCGAGTTGCTCGCCCCCGGCGACGACCCGACGCTGGTGCGCGGACTCCTCGACGGGAGCACCCAGCTCGATGGCCTCGCCGTCGACACCGATATGCGCTGGACGCTGGTGACGGCGCTGGCCGCCATGGGCAGCGAAGATGACGCCACCGGCGATCTGGTGGCGGCCGAGGTCGCCCGCGACAACACCTCGACCGGGCGGGAGCGCGCCGCCCGGGCCCGTGCCGCGCGCCCCGACCCGGCAGCCAAGGCGGCCGCTTGGGCCGAGGGAGTCGAGGATGTGCGGACCCCGAACTCGGTGATCGGCGCCCTGGCGCACGGGTTTGCCCGCGCGAGTGATCCAACCTTGTTGGAGCCGTATGTCGCGACATTCCTTGATCGAGTGATCGACATCTCCGCGACCCGCACCTTCGCCGTCGCCGAGGAGATCAACGGCTTCTACCCGGCGCGGCTCGCCGGGCCGGGACTGCTCGACACCACGAATGCCTGGCTCGCTGCGCACCCGGATGCCCCAGCACCCGTGCGCCGCGCGATGTCGGAGAATCGTGATGCGGTGGCTCGGGCAACTGCCGCGCAGGAGCGCGACCGCAAGGAGGCGTGAGCCAGGTGCCGCACAGCTTGGTCACCGCCCTGCCGCACAACGTCGTCATGAGTCTCGTGGAGTGGACGCAGGCACAGGCCTGGGCCTGGTTCAACGGCACTCCCATGCGGATCGTGGGCACGATCGTCGGGGCGCTGGTGTTGCGCTGGCTGTTGCATCGTGTCATTCGGCGCGCGGTGGCGTTGGCGATGTCACGCGGCGAGACCCAGGAACGGTCCCGAACGGGTGCGGTGATTGCGCACGCGACCGGTTGGGACCGCGAACGCCACCGGCAACGCCTCGCCACCGTGGGCACGCTGTTGCGCAGCATCGTCACCTTCGTGGTGGGCCTGGTCGCCACCCTGACTGTCATGTCCCTGCTGGGTATCCCGCTCGCTCCCCTCTTGGCATCGGCCGGGGTCGGGGGTCTGGCGCTCGGTTTCGGCGCGCAGAGCCTGGTGAAGGACTTCCTCTCGGGAGTCTTCATGATCATGGAGGACCAGTACGGCGTCGGCGATGTCGTCGATCTCGGCGAGGTGGTGGGGACGGTGCAGGATGTCTCGCTGCGGATCACCACCCTCCTGGACGGAACCGGGGTCACCTGGCACGTGCGCAACGGGGAGATCCTGCGCGTCGGCAACAAGAGCCAGGGCTGGGCCCAATCCGTCGTCGACCTGCCCATCGGCTACGACGCCGACGTCGAGGTCGCCCTATCGGCGCTGGAGAGCGTCGCCGCCGACTTCGCTGCGGATCCGCAGTGGGCGACCAAGGTGCTGGAAGCACCGGAGCTGCTCGGTGTGGAATCGTTGACCAGCGGCACCATGACGCTGCGCATGGTCGCCAAATGCGTTGCGGGAGAAGAGTTCGCGATCCAGCGCGCGCTTCGTCTCCGAGCCAAGAATGCGCTGGACGAGGCGGGGGTCCCCGGGCCGCGCCTGAGCGGCATACCTGTCAGTGATGAGAGGACTGCATGAGCGAGCAGACCGGTCCGGCCCCGTCCTTCTACGAGGCGATCGGCGGCCATGACACCTTTGAGGCACTGGTGGGGGCCTTCTATGCCGCCGTCGCCACCGACGAGCCCTTGCGGGCGCTCTATCCCGAGTCCGATCTCGGACCGGCCGCCGAGCGGCTGCGGATGTTTCTCGAACAGTATTGGGGTGGGCCGACGACCTACTCACAGCAGCGTGGGCACCCCCGGCTGCGGATGCGGCACCAGCCGTATGCCGTGACGCCCGACATGCGCGATCGCTGGCTGTTGCACATGATGAGCGCCGTGGACTCCATCCATCTGGACCCAGAGCACGACGCGGTGCTGCGCGACTACCTGACGCGGGCGGCATACAGCCTCGTCAACGCCCCCGGCCCCCTGACCTAACCTCTGCTAGCAGAGGTTAGCTTCAGGCCCACAGGATGCATCATGTGGATCTGAGCGCACCCTGTGCTAGCAGAGGTTGCATGGGGGGCGGCCGGGCAGAGGGTGCATGAGGCGCCGGCCGGGCAGAGGGTGCATGAGGCGGCCGGGCAGCGGTCAGGGTGTCAAGCCACGGGCGGCGAAGACGTCGATCAGGACATCGGGGCGATCGGTGACGATGCCGTCGACACCCAGGTCGAGCAGCCGATGCATCTCCTCGGGTTCGTCAATGGTCCACACGTGCAGGTGCTTTCCCAGGGCGTGCAGTCGGCGCACCAGGCCGGGCGTCACCAGTTCCACCTCGCGCCCGCGCACCCGATGATGGGTGGGGATTTGCAGGACCGGGGCGCTGGAGTGCAGCAGTCGAGCCACTGGTAGCGGCGCGAACCGGAAACCTGCCACGCCCATCTGCCCGGCCGCGGTCGCCAGCGCCGGGCCGAGTGCCTTGCGCACCGCGCGCAGTCGCGATTCCGAGAAGGAGCCAACACAGATGCGATCCAGCACCCGCATCCGGCGGGCCGTCTCCACGAGAGGATCGATCGCCGCCGGCGCTTTCACATCGATGTTGACGTGGGCGTCGGGGAACTCCTCGAGGACCTCCTCCAGCGTCGGTATGCCGTCGCCGGCCGCGGTGCGTATGCCGCGCAGCTGCTCCGAGGTGTGATCCGCAATCGCACCCGTGCCGTCGGTCACCCGATCCAAGTGCGTGTCGTGGAAGGCAAAGAGACCCCCGTCCGCGCTCGCGTGCACATCCGTCTCCAGATAGCGCATGCCCAGTCGCATGGCCTCCGCGAACGCCGGAATCGTGTTCTCTCGCTGCAGATTCGGCGTATGCCGTGCGCCTCCGCGGTGCGCGAGGCCGACCGGCCCCGTCAGGTCGAAATAGGGATGGTCGGCGGCGCGCACGGGCTCAGAGACTTGCCCAGACCGCGGTGTCCTGCGGGACGGCCCCGCTGGACGTCAGCTCCCCCGAGGACAGGACGACCCGCGCGCCCTCGGGCAAGGCCGCGGGCTCGGCCCCGAGGTTGACCAGCACGAGCATCGGGAAGCCGTCGTCCTTGCCGGTGTTGACATAGGCCAGCACGTCGGGACCGAGATCCGCCACGCGGCGCAGGCTCCCGAGCCCCAGCTCGCGATCACGTCGGATGCGCAGGAGGTCGCGATAGAGCTCCAGGGTGGATCCGGCGACGCCCGCCTGGACGTCGGCGGCCAGCGCGGCATACGCCTCGGGTTGCGGCAGCCACGTCAAGGACCCGGGTCCGAAGCCCATCCCCGGCGCAGTACTCACCCAGGGCAGCGGAACCCGGCAGCCGTCTCGGCCCAGCTCCGTCATCCCCGTCCGCAGATACACGGGATCCTCACGTAGCTCATCCGGCAGGGCCGTTGCCTCGGGCAGTCCGAGCTCCTCCCCCTGATAGAGGTATGCCGACCCCGGCAGCGCCAACATCAGCATCGTGGCCGCGCGCGCTCGGCGTAGGCCGAGCACCGTGTCCGGCTGCGGGTCATTGGCCCCGATGCCATTGGGCCGGCGCACGCCGACGGGCAGCGCCAGCCGGGAGGCATGCCGGATCACATCGTGATTGCTGAGCACCCAGGTCGCGGGCGCGCCGACGCTGTCGCACACCCGCAGCGACTCGGCAATGACGGCCTCGAGGTCGGCGGCGCGCCAGGGGCAGTCCAAGAAATCGAAGTTGAACGCCTGATGGAATTCGTCCGGCCGGATGTAGAGGGCCGCGCGCTCGGGCGGGTTGACCCACGCTTCCGCGCACAAGATCCGGTCGGGTTCACCGAAGGAATCAAGCAGCTCGCGCCACGACCGATAGATCTCGTGGACGCCATCCTTGTCCCACATCGGGGCGTCGGCGGTCGGTCGCGGTTCGTCGTCCGGCCCGAGGAGCGCGAGCTCGCCGTCCCAATCGGGCAAGGCCGGGTCTTTGACGAGCCCATGCGCCACATCGACGCGGAAGCCGGCGACGCCACGCCGAACCCAGAAATCGATGATGTCCAGGAACTCCTGACGCACGTCCGGATGCTCCCAGTTCAGGTCCGGCTGCTTGACGTCGAAGATGTGCAGGTACCACTGGCCAGGCGTCCCGTCCGCCTCGGTCACGCGCGTCCAACCGGGTCCACCGAAGACCGACTTCCAGTTGTTCGGCGGCAGCTCACCGCTCTCGCCCAAGCCGTCGCGGAAGATGTATCGATCCCGTTCCGGGCTCCCGGGCCCGGCGTGCAGGGCCGCCTGGAACCATGGGTGCTCGTCCGACGAGTGATTGGGAACCAGATCGACAATCACCTTGAGCCCCAACGCATTTGCATCGGCGAGGAGCTCCTCGAAGTCCGCCAAGGTGCCAAAGAGGGGGTCGATGTCGCGGTAGTCCGCCACGTCATACCCGGCATCGGCCTGAGGGGAGACATAGAACGGAGAGAACCAGACGGCGTCCACGCCGAGGGCCTTGAGATAGGGCAGCTTGGACCGGGCACCCGGCAGGTCACCAATCCCGTTGCCGTCACTATCCGCGAAGGAGCGGGGATAGACCTGATAGATCACGGCATGACGCCACCATGCGGCATCGGGCGCGTCATGGGCGTGGATGGTCTGCGTGGTGAGGTCGGTCACGAGTCACTATTGGATCGCACTTCGCCGTGCGCACCAAACATCGGCTCGGCGCGTCCCGAAGGGTGACCCAGACGGCGAGTTGGTCATCCCCGGGCAGGCCGCCACATCGGTCCCACGGCAACGAGCAGCACGATCACGTTGAAGAACGCATTCCATGGATTGCCGGACGCGATCGACCCGGCACTGTCGAGGACGAACCAGGACAACAGGCCGGCGACCACGGAGCGCCGGACACCGTCGGGGGCGGCGTCATACACCCACGCTCGCAGGCCCAGGACCATGACACCCATCCCGAACAAGAACCCGCCGGTCAGTGCGGTGAGAAATTGGGTGGTGCCGGCGAACGACTCGGCATCTCCCCCCGGACCGTTGAGCAACTCCAGCGTCCAGCGAGCAGGGCCGGAGGTCGATGCCCGCGTAGCGAGCGAGAAGACCGGACCGAAGGATCCGATCACAACTGCCGTGACGATCAGCCAGCCTTTGTGAAAGCGGTGGGTCTCGAAGCTGCGGATGGACGGTGATGACATGGCGAAGACTCCTAAACTGTAGTAACTACTCGTATTGTAGTGATCACTCGTATCTCCGCCAAGTCGTGGCGCGTAGACTCCGCGCCAATGGGGTACAAGTACGACGCCGATGAGTTGCTCGCCGCCGCCGCCGAGTTCGTCCTCGACGAGGGCCTGTCCGCGCTGACCTATGGGCGACTGGCGCAGCGGCTGGGGATCCCCGATCGCTCGATCGTCTACTACTTCCCCACCAAGGTCGATCTCGTCACTCGCACGGTGCTGACCTTGGGAGGACGACTTCAGGACACGCTGATCCTGGCTTTCGGGGAGCGCGCCCTCCCCCGAGACGATCTCGTCCGTCGGGCCTGGCCGGTCCTCGCGTCGCCAGAGGCCGACCCGCTACTCGGGGTCTTCCTGGAGATCGTCGGGCTCGGCAGCGCGGGCATCGCTCCCTATCCCGATTTGGCGAAACTGGTGATCGAGACGTGGGTGGACTGGATCGTCCCGCGCGTCGACGCCAGCGACACCGAGGCCCGCTCGATCGCCTATGCCGTCCTGGCCACCCTCGACGGCCTCTTGCTCATTCGCCATGCCTCGGGCCCGGATGCTGCCGCCGCCGCCGCCCGTCAACTCGGCATCGCCTGAGGGTCCCGTAACCGCGCGCCGCAGACCGAAACGCTCAGCTCGAGAGCAGACGCGCACCCAGATCGGCGACGACTTGCGCGGGCCCGGCGAGATGCCACCGATGTCCCCGATGATGCAGGATCTCGCCGACCCCGCCGGCGGCACGCACGAGCGCCAGCCCGGGGAACCAGTCCCAATCGGCGGTGTCGCTATGGAGGAAGCCCCCGGCCCGACCGGTGGCCACGGCGGCGAGGTCCAGCGATCCCGAGCCGAGCATCCGCACCGTCGCCGATCCCGCCGCCGCGGCCAGCCAGGGCTCCACGGCATCCGGTTCGGTCATCCGGGTGGGGTGGAGGTAGGTGCAGATCGCGACCTCTGCCAGCGGGGCATCCCGCAGGGCCGGCAGACGTTTGCCATTGAGCCACAGCTCACCCGGGCCGTGGGCCGCAGCCCTGCCGACCCAGGTCTCATCCGACTCCTGCGCCCGGACCGCCCCGACCAGTCGCCCGTCGGCATACCGAAGAGCGATGGCGCTACACCAGCGCCCGATGCCGCTCGCATAGTTGTAGGTCCCGTCGATCGGGTCGATGATCCACGTGCGGCCAGATCGGCCCGCTCGGGCGCTGCCCTCCTCGCCCACAATCGCGTCGTCGGGCCGCAGCGCGCGCAGGGCCGCGACGATATCGCGCTCGGCCTCGTGGTCGGCCTGCGTGACGAAGTCCGACACCGAGGTCTTGCGCGTGCGCACCAAGGGACGCGTGCGGGCCCTCGACCCGATGGCGCCACCACGGCATACGAGGGCTTGGGCCAAGGCCGCATCATCGTCGCGCAACGGGCGATCGTGCGCCAGGGCGTCGATCCACGCCGCGGCCGGCTCGAGGTCGGCGAGGGCTGACGGCATACCAGGCAGCCTAGAACTTAAGTGCGTCACAACGAGATTCAGCGCGCCAGAATGTGCCCACCGGCAGTATGCAGTCGCCACCAGTTCCCGGCGCGCAGCAGCTGGGCCGGCTGGTCGGGGGCCAGGAAGCGCAGGCTGTAGGCACCGAAGGCCAGACCGCGGGGGGCCGTCGATCCCGGCAGCGGTGCGCCCCAGACCGTGGCGCGCAGGGCATCGACCTGGGCCGCCAATCCAGTGCCGGCCTGGCCCAGGGTCGTGACGCCCTCCCGGACCTGGGCGAGCAGGTCCGGCGCGGCATACTCCCCCACCAGTTCCCAGCCCGCGCGCGGCGGGGACATCGCGGCCCAGGGCACGAAGAGTGACATCGGCGGCACCGGAATCGCCGACCCGCTGCCGGCCGCCACATGCGCGATCCGGTCAAGGATCGCGGCCACCGGCACGACGACATCCACCGCTCCCCCGTCGCGCAGCGCGAAGGTTCGCAGTCCTAGGATCGTGCCTGCCCCGGTGAGCCCGCGACCGGGCAGCACACAGGTGTATGCCGCGAGCACCCCACCACTGGCGACCAGCCGAATCGCGGCGTCGGCGTCCAGGGTCCGGGCGGCCGCCGCATACCGCTGCAGGTCGGCGAGTGCCTGGTCGTCGCTCAGGGCGAGCGAATTCACCGCCGACGCCAGCGGAAGGGCACGGGCGCACCGGCCAGCGCACGCAGTGCTACGCGTTCGGCGCTGGTCAGCCGACGCGGGCTCGCCGTGGGGAAGTCGTAGGCCACCAGGGAGGTCTCGGCGCGGGCATACAACTGGTCGCCGACACCCTCGGGATCGCGCACCTCATACCCGATCTCGAAGCTGGCCCCGGAGATCCTGGTGGGCCACAGGAAGATTCGCACCGGGGCATGCCGGAAGACCAGCGGGGCAAGATACTCGATCTCGTGTCGCGCGACCAGGACTCCTGCGTCCAGCAGCGTCCTGTCCTCGCTGAACCACTGCGCGAAGGCAGCCACCCGGGCGTCTTCGAGCAGCCGCAGGAATTGCACATTGTTGACGTGGGCGTAGGCATCCATGTCCGACCACCGCAGCGCCACATCGACGAAGTAGGTCATGCGCGGGCGCCCTTCCCGGCCCGGGATGCAGTCGTCTTGGTTGCGCCTCGGCCGTTCTTGGCAGAGGCTTCGCCGACCTCGCGCAACACCACCATGCTGCGACCGGCAACATCGGCCCGACCCCCGGCGGCAAAGACCCGCGCTGGCGACTCCCCAGCGGCGGTGTCGATCTCGACACGCCATCGCCGTCCATAGCCGCTCTCGGGGAGGACGAACGGGAGGCTCTCGTGATGGGCGTTGAAGATCAGCAGGAATGAGTCGCCGCGGATCGGCATACCCCGAGGGTCTGGCTCCTGAATGGCCGCGCCGTTGAGGAAGACCATGATCGAACGAGCGAAGCCATTGCGCCAATCCGCGTCGCTCATCTCCAGCCCGGCGGACGTGAACCAGACGATGTCGTGCACCTCGGATTCGCCGCCGTGGTCGGCGCTCCCCGCAAAGAAGCGGCGACGGCGAAAGACCGGGTTTTCCTTGCGCAGTTGCAGCACGCGCCGGGTGAAGTCGAGCAGATCCAACTCGCCGTCGTCGAGATCCCAGTCGACCCAGCTGATCTCGTTGTCCTGGCAGTAGGCGTTGTTGTTGCCGCCCTGGGTGCGAGCGATCTCATCACCATGGGCAAGCATCGGAACGCCCTGGGAGAGCAGCAACGTCGTGATGAAGTTCTTCTGCTGCTGGACGCGCAAGGCCAAGACCCTGGCATCGTCGGTGGGTCCCTCGACGCCACAGTTCCAGGAGCGATTGTGACTTTCGCCGTCGCGATTGTCCTCGCCATTGGCGTCATTGTGCTTGTGGTCGTAGGACACCAGATCCCGCAGGGTGAAACCGTCGTGGGCGATGACGAAGTTGATCGAGGCACTGGGCTTGCGACCCGAATGCTCGTAGAGATCCGAACTGCCCGTCAGCCGCGAGGCGAACTCCCCGATGGTGGCCGATTCACCCCGCCAGAAGTCGCGCACCGTGTCGCGATACTTGCCATTCCACTCGGTCCACAGCGGCGGGAAGTTGCCGACCTGATAGCCGCCGTCGCCGATATCCCACGGCTCGGCAATGAGCTTCACCTGGCTGACCACCGGGTCCTGCTGCACGAGATCAAAGAAGGCAGAGAGCCGGTCCACTTCGTGGAACTGCCGCGCCAGGGTGGCCGCCAGGTCGAAGCGGAAGCCGTCGACATGCATCTCGGTCACCCAGTACCGCAGGGAATCCATGATCAGTTGCAGCACGTGCGGGTTGCGCATGAGCAGCGAGTTCCCGGTGCCGGTCGTGTCGTAGTAGTGCGCCTGGTTCTCCGCCACGAGCCGGTAGTACGACTTGTTGTCCAGGCCGCGGAAGGCCAGCGTCGGGCCCTTGTCGTTGCCCTCGGCAGTGTGGTTGTAGACCACGTCGAGGATCACCTCGATGCCCGCGGCATGCAAGGCCTTGACCATCGACTTGAACTCCGTCACCTGCTCGCCGCGGGTGCCGTATGCGGCATACCCATTGTGGGGGGCGAAGAAGCCAATGGTGTTGTAACCCCAGTAGTTCGACAATCCCTTGTCCTGGAGGTGGAAGTCATTGACGAACTGGTGGACGGGCATCAACTCGATGGCCGTGACACCCAGCGCGGTCAGATGGTCGATCAGGGCCGGGTGGGCGATGCCCGCATAGGTGCCGCGCAATTCCTCGGGCACATCGGGGTGGCGCATCGTCATTCCCTTGACGTGCGCCTCATAGATGACGCTCTCGTGATACGGACGCTGCGGGGGACGATCCTGGCCCCAGTCGAAGAAGGGGTTGACAACCACGGAGAGCAGAGTGTGTCCCAGGCTGTCCAGGCCGCTGCGCACGCCGCCGTCCCCGGTCGCCATCGAATAGCTGAAGAGGGACGGATGCCCAGCCATCGTGCCATCGATGGCCAGCGCGTAGGGGTCGAGCAAGAGCTTGTCGGGGTCGCAGCGATGGCCGTTGGCTGGGTCGTAGGGGCCGTGCACGCGAAAGCCGTAGCGCTGGCCCGGTTGCAGTCCGGGGGCAAAGCCGTGCCAGACGAAGCCGTCGACCTCGCGCAAGGGCACCCGGCGCTCGGCCCCGGAGTCATCGATCAGGCACAGGTCGACGGCGGTGGCCGCCTCCGAGAAGACCGCGAAATTCACACCGGATCCGTCGTAGGTCGCCCCTAACGGGTAGGGCTTACCCGGCCAGAGATCCATCGTTTCCTCACCGTAGGCTGCGGTTACATCCCGTCAAAGCTATCCGCCCGCGCCCCGCGACGGAAATCTCCCAAGGAGCCCCAGGTATGTCGTCCACTCCCCGAGTCGCCATCGTCACCGGAGCCGCCCGCGGCATCGGCGCCGCCACCGCCCAGCGCCTGGCCTCCGACGGGTATGCCGTGGCCGTCCTGGATCTGTCGGAGCCCGATTGTGCCGCAACTGTTTCGGCGATCATCAACGCCGGCGGCCAGGCGCTTGCGGTGGGCGTCGACGTCTCGGACGAGGAGCAGGTGGCCGCCGGTGTCGCCCGGGTGGCGGCCGAACTGGGGCCGCCCGTGGTCTTGGTGAACAATGCCGGCATCATCCGCGACAACTTGATTTTCAAGATGAGCAGCGCGGACTGGGACGCCGTCATGGGCGTTCACCTGCGGGGCGCCTTCCTGATGTCTCGGGCGTGCCAGGCCTTCATGACCCAGGCGCAATTCGGCCGCATCGTCAATCTGTCGTCGTCATCGGCCCAGGGCAACCGGGGGCAGGCCAACTATTCCGCCGCCAAGGCCGGGCTGCAGGGCTTCACCAAGACCCTCGCGATCGAGCTGGGTCGCTTCGGGGTCACCGCCAACGCCGTGGCCCCCGGGTTCATCCAGACCGAGATGACGGCGGCCACGGCCGCGCGGATCGGTATGTCGTTCGAGGACTTCCTCGCGGCGGCCGCCACCCAGATCCCGGTCCAGCGGGTGGGCCAGCCGCAGGACATTGCGGCGATGATCTCCTTCCTCTGCTCACCAGAGGCCGGTTTCGTCTCCGGACAGGTCATCTATGTCGCGGGCGGCCCGCTCGACTGATCGGCGCCCCGCTCGGCCCGGAGGTCGCGCTTCCCCGCGTCATCGAGCGTCACCGACGCTGGCCCGACGAGCCGCCGACCCCAGCCGTTGTCCTGCAGCGTCACAGACCGGAGCGCAAGGTCACCCCACCGTCGACCACCAGGGTTTGCCCGGTGATCCAGGCGGCATCGGCGGACAACAGGAAGCTGACCGCGCCCGCGATGTCTTGGGGGATGCCCAGCCGACCCATCGGATAGGGACGCGCGGCGCGGTCTTCGTCATCGGCATACAGAGCCTGCGCGAATTGGGTCTTCACCACGGCCGGGGCGACTGCGTTGACCCGCACCGCAGGCGCGAGCTGGTAGCCCAACTCGCGGGTGAGGGCGATGAGCGCCGCCTTGCTCACCCCATACATCCCGATCACGCCCGTTGCGCCGAGACCAGCCACGGATGCGACATTGACGACGGCCCCCGCGCCGTCGGCGCCCAGACCGGCGGCGATGGCCTTGCGCGTCCAGGACAGCGCGGCCAGGACGTTGGTCTCCATGATCTTGCGCGCCGCGTCCAGCGGGGTGTCCAGGATGGGGCCGAAAGTCGGGTTGATCCCGGTGTTGTTGACGAGCAGGTCCAGGCGCCCAAAGGTCGCCACGGCCGCCGCGATCGCCGCGTCTTGGTGCGCCTCGTCGGC
>CALLZC010000079.1 GCA_937858995.1 uncultured Nostocoides sp. | reverse complement strand
AAGGGTTGGGCTGTTCGCCCATTAAAGCGGTACGCGAGCTGGGTTTAGAACGTCGTGAGACAGTTCGGTCCCTATCCGCTGTGCGCGTAGGAAACTTGAGAAGACCTGTCCCTAGTACGAGAGGACCGGGATGGACGAACCTCTGGTGTGTCAGTTGTCTTGCCAAAGGCACGGCTGATTGGCTACGTTCGGAAGTGATAACCGCTGAAAGCATCTAAGCGGGAAGCACGCTTCAAGATGAGGTTTCCAAGGGCTTTGCCCGAGAGGCTCCCAGTAGACGACTGGGTTGATAGGCCAGATGTGGAAGTGCAGCAATGCATGTAGCTGACTGGTACTAATAAGCCGATAACTTGACCACACATCGCAAGATGTCAAAGATTTTGCTCGCGTCCACTGTTTAGTTCCCGAGATACGGTCGGGAACGATTGATATCTCCATAGAGTTTCGGCTGTCATAGCGAAGGGGAAACGCCCGGCTCCATTCCGAACCCGGAAGCTAAGCCCTTCAGCGCCGATGGTACTGCACTGGTGACGGTGTGGGAGAGTAGGACGCAGCCGGACATAATTTAGCAAAACGCCCTCCCGGTAACGGTCGAGGGCGTTTTGTTTTGTGGGCACCGACCCGGTGGGTCGACTCGAGTTGCCCTGTGAGAGAGGATGCTGCTTGTGAGCGAGCAGGATAAGGGTGGCCGCAAGGACCGTCGCGAGATGCCTGGGCCCCGGGCGGCTCGGCCCTCCGTCGATCGTGGCGGGGGTCGAGGCCCCCGCGCGGGTGAGCGAGGCGCCGGCCGCGCCCAAGGCGGTGACCGGCCCGGTCGTCGTGACGGTGGTGGCTCCTCCTGGGATCGCGACGCCAGGGGAGCAACGCCAGAGCGCGGGCCTCGTGGGGCCCGAGAGGCGCGCCAGCGCGATGGTGGCGCGCCGGCCCCCGGCTACCCAGCTCGTGACTCTCGATCCCGTGCGGGAGCGGATGAGCAACGTGATGACCGTCGCCGCGACGACCGCAGCCGCGACGACCGGGGCCGTGACGAGCGCCGGCGCGACGAACGTGGCCGCGAAGACCGCGGTCGCGATGACCGGGGCCGTGACGAGCGCGGGCGTGACGACCGCCGACGCGACGACCGGGGTAGCACGCAGGGCTCACGACCCTCATACGACGCGAGCCGGGGCGGAGCGGGGCGCGGGTTCAGCGGTGACAACGCGCGCTCCTTCGGTCCGCGACTTGTCCCGACCAAGACGCGCCTTCCTGAGCCAGCCATTGCCGAGGGTGTAACGGGCAAGGAGTTGGACCGGGACGTGTGGACGCAATTGCGCACCTTGTCCAAGGAGAACGCCGAAGGGGTTGCGCAACATCTGGTGATGGTTGCGGTGCGCCTGGCCGAGAACGAACTGGACGGTGCCCTCGCGCATGCCGAGACGGCCGTGCGACGGGCCGGGCGCGTCCCGGCAGCCCGAGAGGCCTTGGGCGTGGTGGCCTATCGCCTGGGCGACTTCGCCCGCGCCTTGGCGGAGTTCCGGACCGTTCGGCGCATTAGCGGGTCAGCGCATTTGCTGCCTCTCATGGTCGATTCGGAGCGAGGCCTGGGGCGTTTGGATCGAGCCCTCGAGCTGGCGGGATCACCCGATGCCAAAAGGCTGGAGCCGTCGGAGCAGGCCGAGCTGACGATCGTGGTGGCTGGCGTGCGGCGCGATCTGGGACAGTTCGACGCGGCGATCCTCGGTCTGGAGCGTGCGGCATACGGCCCGCCGCGCCCGTGGAGTGCGCGGATCTACTACGCCTATGCCGACGCCCTGGTCGCCAAGGGCGATCTGGAGGCGGCCCGGCGGTGGTTTGCCATGGCATCCGCCATGGATTCCGAGCTGGAGACCGATGCCGCCGAGCGCCTCGACGAACTCGACGGGGTAACGATCATCGAGAGCGACGCCGGAGCGGACGCCAGCACAGATCCTGACACCGACCCGACGTGACGGCATTAGTCACGGCATACCGCGGGGTGGTGTGCGACCTCGATGGCGTCGTCTACCGGGGTCCGGCTGCCGTGCCGCGCGCCATCGAGGCGCTGAGCAGCCTCCCCGTGCCGATTGTCTACGCCACGAACAATGCCTCGCGCCCCCCATCCGACGTCGCCGCGCACCTGGTTCACCTCGGCCTGTCGCTCGATCCCGCCAGGGTCGTCAATTCGTCGATGGCCGGCGCCGCGGAACTGGCGGCGACGCTGGCACCCGGCGCACAGGTGCTGGCAGTTGGTGGGGATGGCGTTGCGGATGCCCTGAGCCGAGCCGGGCTGGCTCCGGTCCGGGTGGCGAGCCACCCGGTCGCTGCGGTCCTGCAGGGCTACGGCCCGCAGGTCACGGCCGCGGACCTGGCCGAGGCGGCATACGCCATCGAGCAGGGTGCGCGCTGGGTGGCGACGAACACCGATCTGACCCTGCCCACTGATCGCGGAGTGGCTCCCGGCAACGGCTCGCTGGTGCAATGCGTCGCACATGCCACCGGGCAGCAGCCGCTCGTCGTGGGCAAACCGTACGCGCCGCTCTATCTCATGAGTGCCCAGGTCCTTGGGCTCGATCCGGCCCACGTGCTGGCGGTTGGTGATCGGCTGGAGACGGACATCCGTGGTGCGTATGCCGCCGGCATGGCCAGCGCCTTGGTCCTCACGGGCGTTCACGGCGCCCAGGATGCCGCGCGGGCGGACGTCCCGGATCGCCCGACGTATGTCATCGGCCAGCTCGGGGAACTGCTCGAGCCGTATGCCGGTGTGCAGCGCCAGGACGGTGCCTACCGGTGCGGCGCGACGACGGTGCGTATCGAGGACGGTCGGCTCGTCATCGAAAGGGCCACTCTGGGTGCGGCGATCGAGACCATTCGAGCCGGCCTTGCCGCGATCTGGTCGGCCCGCGACGCCGGACTGAGCGCGGAGCAGACGAGCGCCCTGGCGGCCGAGCTGCCGGACCGGTGCTAAGCGACCACCGCAGAGCCGCGCGGGCAACCGGGGTGAGCACGACCTAGCGTCTAGGCTCAATCCGATGGTTCTGCGCGCCTGGCGCGTCCTGGCAATGAGGAGAGGGCAGAGAAGTGAATCCTCTAGTGCGGTTCGCGGTGCGGACGTCGCTGGACATTGTCGAGCGGGCCTTGCGCGTGGCCTGGGAGGGCGCGAACTTGGTCAGCGGCCTGTTGAACGATGACTCGCGTGCCGCGGTCCCAGCGGCTGCCCCACGCGCTGCACCGGACGCTACGGTGACCCGGGACCCGATGGGAGATCGACCCCGGACCGCGGTGACTGGGGAGCCTCTGCGCGGCGCCGGCTGGCGCCCGCCGGAGCTCGGGGACCTGGACCAAACTGCTGACGTCCTGCGCCAGCGCCGGGCCATGGCGTCACCGAGCCGTGACGCGGATTCGAGCCGGCCGGCCGCGCGAATCACCCGGACCCGCCCGCCGCGGAAGCGACTGCCGCGGGCCGCTGTCGCCGGTGCCCGACCCGCGACGGCGGAACCCGCGCCGCCAGCCAAGACGGAGAGGACGGCGAAGACGGCGCCAGCCAAGGCCGCCCCGGCGACGCAAGCCGAGCCGGTCACCAGGACGCGAACCACGAAGGCCGCTCCCGCCGCGACGGCCCCAGTCAAGAAGGCGTCAGTCGCGAAGGCCCCAGTCAAGAAGGCCCCAGTCAAGAAGGCGTCAGTCAAGAAGGCCCCAGCCACGAAGTCGACGCCGGCGGCCCAGACGGCGCCCGCCAAAACGGCCTCGGCAGCCTCGGCAGCCTCGGCAGCCAAGGCGGCCCCGGTCACGCGGGTGCCAGCCAAGAAGGCGACGGCGCGCTCGGCCACGGCAGCGAAGGCCGCGCCAGCGAAGAAGGCGTCGGCCACCACGGCACAGGCGGTGCCCGCCCAGGCGGTTCCGGCCCGGCGGGCCAAGACAACGACGGACACGGCGGCGGCGTCCAGGACCACCTCATGACCCAACCAACGGAGCACGAGGTGAGCCTGCCCGTGGCGGGGGAGCCACCGCATACGGGCGACCTCGTCATTGATGCGGCGCTCCAAGAGCTGGCGGCGGCGCAGGCGGCGGACGTCGATGCCGTACTCGCGGCAGGCAGTGCCCTCGAGTCGGTCCTGCGTGCCCGGCTGGGTGACCTGGCCGGGTGAGCGGTCACCCGCCGGCGGGTGCGCAGCGCCTCGATGTGGCCCTCGTGGCGCGCGGGCTCGCGCGCTCTCGCGGACACGCCCGGGAGCTCGTGGACGCTGGGCAGGTGCTGGTGGCCGGCCGACCGGCACTCAAGGCCGGGGCGCGGATCGACCCCGATCATGATCTATCCCTGGCGCACGACTCGGCGCGGTGGATCGCAACGACGCAGTGGGTCGGGCGGGGCGCCACCAAGCTCCTCGGGGCGTTGGATCACTGGTCACCGCAGCTCGATGTCGCCGGGCGGCGCGCGGCGGATATCGGGGCGAGCACGGGCGGATTCACGCAGGTGCTACTGGCGCGGGGAGCGCGCGAGGTCATCGCCATCGATGTCGGGCACGGCCAGCTCGCTCCTGCCCTCAGCGGCGATCCGCGGGTGGTGGAACGATCTGGCGTTTCGGTGCGCGGATTGTCTCCGCACGAGATCGGTGGGCCGGTCGAGGTGCTCGTCGCCGACGTGAGCTTTATCTCCTTGGCCCTGGTAATGCCAGACCTTGCGCACCTGTGCGGCCCGGCGGCCGACCTCATTCTGCTGGTGAAACCCCAATTCGAGATCGGTCGCGAGCGGCTGGGCAAGAACGGGGTCGTGCGATCTGCGCGGGATCGGGCCGCCGCCGTCGCCCAGGTGGTCAGCGCGGCGAGAGAATGTGGGCTGCAGCCGTGCGATGTATCGGCCTCGCCGGTCGTCGGAACTCATGGAAATCATGAGTACTTTGTGTGGCTGAGCACCGGTAGCGACGCGGGCGCCCCGACCGAGTCGGTCTTGGCGGAACGGATCAACGAATTGACGATGGGGCAAGCATGAGTGGCGCGCGACGCATCCTGCTGGTGGTGCATCCTCGCCGTCCGGACGCTGCCCTGCTGGCGAGCGAGGTCGTCAGCCGGCTCACCGGCGCCGGCGTGCACGTGCTCCTGGATCCCTTGAGCTCGGGCGTGCTCGATCTCGCCCAACAGCCGCTGGTCAGCATTGCCCACGGCGCCGATCCCGCGGCCGGCTGTGAACTGGTTCTGGTCCTCGGGGGTGATGGGACGATCTTGCGCGGCGCCGAATGGTCGAGAGGTGCGGCGGCGCCTCTGCTGGGCGTCAACCTTGGCCATGTCGGGTTCCTCGCGGAGACCGAGCGTGAGCAGGCGCATCCCACGATCGATCGCATCCTCGATCGCGACTACACCGTGAGCGAGCGGATGACTCTCGACGTGGTCAGTCACGTCGACGGTCTCGAGGTGGCCCGCTCCTGGGCGCTAAATGAGGCCACGGTTGAGAAAGCAGCCCGGGAGCGCATGTTGGAGCTCACCGTGGAGATCGACGGTCGCCCCCTGTCGACCTGGGGGTGCGATGGGGTGGTGATGGCCACCCCGACCGGCTCCACGGCCTACGCATTCTCCGCCGGCGGGCCGGTGATCTGGCCCGATGTCGAGGCCATGCTCGTGGTCCCCATCAGCGCGCATGCGCTGTTCGCGCGCGCGATGGTGTTGAGCCCACGCTCCCGGCTGGCCGTCGACATCGTCGCGGGCACCGAGGGGCATGGGGTCTTGTGGTGCGACGGACGCCGGGCCGTCGATCTGCCCGCAGGCGCTCGCGTCGAGGTATGCCGCGCCAGCACACCGGTCCTGCTCGCACGGCTGGCGGATCAACCCTTCACCGACCGGCTGGTGGAGAAATTCCAGCTCTCGGTGCACGGGTGGCGTGGGCCGCGCCCGCCGCGGCCGGGGGAGCCGTGATCACCGAACTGCGCATCAGTGCCCTCGGGGTTATCGAGGCAGCCGAGTTGCCCCTGCACCCCGGCCTGAGCGTCGTGACGGGGGAGACCGGGGCGGGCAAGACGATGGTCGTCACGGGCCTGGGGCTGCTCTTCGGCGGCCGAGGCGACGCCTCCCTGGTGCGTGCGCCCGCCGCCACCACCTCGGTGGAGGGCGTGATCGACCTGCCGGCCGAGCATCCGGCATTGCGCCGGGCCGCGGAGGCCGGCGCCGACGTCGACGACGGGCTCATCCTCATACGGACCGTCGCCTCCGGGGGGCGCTCGCGTGGCTTCGCCGGCGGCCGGTCGGTTCCGATCGGCACCCTGGCCGAATTGGCCGAGCACCTGGTCGTCATTCACGGGCAGGCCGACCAGTGGCGACTGCGCTCGGGCGAGCAGCACCGTGAGCTGCTTGACGCCTTCGGTGGGCCATCCCTGGGTGGGGCGCTGACGGCATACCGCGCGGCGCGCGACGCGTGGCTGGCCGCCGCCGCGGAGGTCCAGCGCTTGGAGAGCCTGATCGCCGCCCGTACGGCCGACCTGGATCTCTTGCGAGCCGGGGTGGAGCGGATCGAGGCCGTCGCGCCGCAGCCCGGCGAGGATCTGGCTCTGCGTGTCGAGGAGTCCCGTCTGGCGCACGCCGACGGCCTGCGGGCGGCGGCCGCTCTGGCGGGCGCCCACCTCCTCGGCTCGGATGAGCAGGCCGACAGTTCGGGTGCGGCGGACCTGCTCGCCAGCGCCCACGTGGCCGTGCGGGCGGTGGCCGAACACGACCCGGAGCTGGCGCGGCTGTCCGAGCAACTTCAGGAACTGGCGATCCTTGCCTCCGACCTCGGTGGCGAACTGTCCTCGTATGCCGCCGCCGTCGAGGTCGACGGCGCGCGCCTGGCCCAGATCCAGCAGCGTCGCGCGGAGCTGAGCGGCCTCACCCGCGCGCATGGCGGCGATATCGACGCCGTCTTGTCCTGGTTGGCGCAGGCCAGCGCCCGGCTACTCGATGTCGAGGTCGCCACCGACGACCTCCCGGTCGCCGTGGAGCGCCGTGCGGCCTGCGCAAGCGCCTGTGCCGATGCCGCCGAGACCCTCACCGCGCAACGCCAGCACGCGGCCGCCCGCCTCTCGGACGCGGTGACAACCGAGCTGGCGCAGCTCGCCATGGGTGCGGCCCGTCTCGAGGTCGCGGTGCGACCCGCAGGCGAGGGGGAGCGTCGGTATGGCCAGCACGGGGTCGATGAGGTCGAATTCCTGATGAGTTCGGGCAGCGGCATGCCGCTGCGGCCGATTGCCAAGGCCGCCTCGGGAGGCGAGCTGTCCCGGGTGATGCTTGCTCTCGAGGTCGTGCTGGCCAGCGGCGGTATGACCGCCGGACCGACCAGTGTGCCCACCTACGTCTTCGACGAGGTCGACGCCGGCATCGGGGGGAAGGCCGCGCTCGACATCGGTGCCCGCCTCGCCGCCCTGGCCCAGCACGCTCAAGTGATCGTCGTCACCCATCTCCCGCAGGTCGCCGCCTATGCCGATCGGCACCTCGTGGTCACCAAGACCGACGACGGTGCGATCTCCCGCAGCGATGTGCGCGTCCTCGACGACGACGCGCGCGAGCGCGAGATCGCCCGGATGATGGCCGGCTCCGATTCGGAGGCGGCGCTCGAGCACGCGCGGGAACTCCTCGGCTGGGCGCGGGAACGTCGCGCCGCATGCGACGATTGACTGCGATGGCCGTCTCTTTGTCTCGTCGTTCCGGGGAACCGGCGCCCGTGGGCGCCACCGGAGCGGCCCGCGTCGACCGCCGCACCAAAAACCTCACCAAGCGGCTGCAGCCCGGCGACATCGCGGTCATTGACCATGAGGACATCGACCGGGTCAGCGCCGAGGCGCTCGTGGCGTGTCGCCCAGCGGCGGTGGTCAACGCTTCCCCGTCGATCAGTGGCCGCTATCCCAATGCCGGACCCCAGATCCTGGTCGAGGCCGGGGTGCCGGTCATCGATGCCGCGGGCAAGGACGTCATGACGGCCATCGAGGAGGGCCAGTGGCTGCGGATCGAGGACGGCGCGGTGTATGCCGTTAACGGTTCGGGAGGTGCCGGCGGGCCGCGTCTGGCCAGCGGCATGCAACTGACCCCCGAGGGCGTGGCGGACGCCATGGCTCTGGCTCGCGAAAACCTGTCCGGGCAACTACAGGCCTTCGCGCAGAACACGATGGACTATCTCGTGCGCGAGAAGGACTTGCTCATCGATGGTGTTGGCGTCCCCGACATTCGCACGCGCATCGAGGGTCGCCACGCGTTGATCGTGGTTCGCGGCTACCACTACAAGGAAGACCTGCAGGCGCTGCACCACTACATCCGGGAGTACAAACCGGTCCTCATCGGCGTTGACGGTGGGGCGGACGCGCTCTTGGAGGCCCGGCACCGTCCGGATCTGATCGTGGGCGATATGGATTCCGTATCGGATCGGGCCTTGACTTGCGGAGCCGAGATCGTCGTGCACGCCTATCGCGACGGCCGCGCCCCCGGTGCCGAGCGGGTGCGCGGGCTGGGTGTTGAGCCGGTCATCTTCCCGGCCACCGGGACGAGCGAGGACGTGGCCATGTTGCTCGCAGACGACAAGGACGCCACGCTCATCGTTGCGGTGGGCACCCATGCGACCCTCGTGGAGTTCCTCGACAAGGGACGCTCGGGGATGGCGAGTACCTTCCTAACCCGGCTGCGGATAGGCTCCAAGCTGGTCGACGCCAAAGGCGTCAGCCGCCTCTACCGCTCGCGCATCTCGGCGTTGAGCATGCTCGCCATGCTTCTCGTGGGGTTGCTCGTGCTGGGCCTGGCCCTGTGGGCCACACCCGGGGGCACCATCATTTTGCAATTGCTCGGGGCCCGTTGGGACGACATCTGGGCCGGCATCGTGGGGATCTTTACGTGATCGACTTTCGCTATCACCTCGTTTCGCTGACCTCCGTCCTGATCGCGCTCGCGGTCGGGATCGTGCTCGGTGCCGGACCGTTGAAAGAGGGAATCAGTGAGTCCCTCGGCCAGCAGGTCGAGCAACTACGCGAGGACAAGGACACCCTGCGCGCTCAGCTCGACAGCTCGCAAGGCATCGTCCAAGCGCAGGAGAGTTTCGCCGCCGCGCAACTCACCCGCATCGTCTCGGGGCAGCTCACCGATCGCGTTGCCGCCGTCGTCACCCTCCCAGGCGTCGATGACGCCCTGGTCAAGCGCACGGAAGACACCATCGCCGCAGCCGGGGCCACGCTCTTGGGCCCGGTGGCCGTCACCACGGCGTGGACCGATTCCTCCGAGGCCGCCCGCAGCGAACGATCCGCCCTGGCGGCCGTACTGGCCCAGAGCCTCGGGATGGAGGATGCGAGCGCTGATCTCGATGCGGTGCTCGCAACCCTCATCGCCGTTCCGCGAACAGCCGATGGCGAGTCCGGTCCCGCCGCGCCCACCGACGCCGCCCGGATCTCCGCCTGGGACACGCTCGCCGACGCAGGGCTGGTCACCGGAACCTTCCCGACGATCCGGGCGAGCCTGGTGGCCGTGATCTCCGCACCCGCCACACCGGCCAGCGTCGCGAGCGCCAGCGCCGGCGTTGACCCCCTCCCGGCCCTGGCCGACCTGGCCCTGGCCCTGGATCAGTCGGCTGATGGCACCGTCATCGTCGGCGATCTCGATCCGGCTGTCACGGACAGCGATTCGCTGGTCAGCGCGGCCCGGGACAGCTCCGCCGTCCGGCAACAGGTGTCCACCGTCGATGCCGCAAACACGGCGATGGGCCAGGCGGCCAGCATCCTGGCCCTGGTCGAGCAACTGGCCGGACGCTCGGGCCAATACGGTATGGCCGCTGGCGCTGGCTCGCCCTTCCCGGCAGGCGGTTAGGGCATGACCGCCGCCGGGCGCGGCCGTCGGCCGGCAACCGTGCTGTCGGGGGTCGTCGCAGCCGCCGCAACGCCTTTGCTGATCAGGGGGCTGCGCGCGCGCCCGCCGGGTGGCGCGTCCCGGTGGAGCCGAACCAACCATGCCGGGCACCCCATCTCACTCCTCGAGGGACCCGGATATGTCCTAGGTGCGGGCGTCGGCGCTGCCGCGGGCTCGCTGCTGGCGCCCGGGGCCGGGCCAGCGCTCCTGGCCGCCTCCGGGTCCGGCGCGGCCGGGCTGCTCGATGATCTCGCCGGGGACAGCACGAACAAGGGGCTACGCGGTCACCTGGGTGCCCTGCGGCGGGGCAGGGTGACGACGGGCGCGCTCAAGATCGCCGCCCTCGCGGCGACCGGCCTGGCGAGCGCTGCCCTCACCGACCGGCGCGACCATCGCGCCCTCGGTCCGGCAACGCTCCTCGGCGGCGCCGTCATTGCCGGCAGCGCCAACCTGGCCAACCTGCTCGACCTGCGACCGGGCCGGGCGCTCAAAGCGAGCGTGCTCGCCGGCATACCCCTGGCCCTGGCGGGGGAGCGGGCCGCGGCCGCGGCGGTGGGAGCCGCACTGGGGGCGCTGCCCGCTGACCTGGCCCGGGAGACGATGCTCGGCGATACCGGCGCCAACGCTGCGGGCGCCCTGATCGGCTCCGCACTGGTCGCGCGCACCGGACTCGGTGGACGTGCCGTCGCCTTGGCCGCATTGACGGCCCTGACTCTGGCCTCCGAACGAGTCAGTTTCACCCAGGTCATCGAGTCGACCCCAGTGCTTCGGGAGATCGACAGCTGGGGTCGACGGTGACCCGTGGGGCCGCGGTGAGCGCCCAGACCTCCATCGGTGCCCAGGCCCGGATCATCGGCGTGCTGACGGCCGCATCCCGGGTCGCGGGGTTCGTGCGCATGCTCGTCTTCGCGGCGTGCGTGGGGGCGAGTGCTGTTGGTGCGGCCTATCAAAGCGCCAACACGATCCCGAACGTCGTCTTCGAGGTGGCTGCCGGGGGAATTCTGGCCGCCGTCGTCGTCCCGTTGCTCGCCCGCCCCCTGGAACGGGGGGAACGGCAGGACGCCGACCGGATCACCGCCGCCCTGCTCACCTGGACCCTGACCGTGCTGGTTCCGCTCGCCGTCCTCGTGGGCGTCGCGGCGCCGTGGATTGCGCAGGCGCTATTCGACGATCCGCAGTCCGTGCTCTTGGGCACCCGGATGCTGCGGGTATTCGCGCC
The DNA here is from genome assembly GCA_937858995.1 of uncultured Nostocoides sp. Taxonomy (GTDB): domain Bacteria; phylum Actinomycetota; class Actinomycetes; order Actinomycetales; family Dermatophilaceae; genus Nostocoides_A. The sequence goes on along the minus strand of CALLZC010000079.1, from coordinate 991 downwards.
CCAGATCGTGCTCTATGGGCTCGGAATCGTCGTCACGGGCGTCCTGAACGCCCAACACCGCTTCACCGCGGCGGCCTTGGCCCCGCTCGTCTCGAGTGTGGTGGTCATTGCCACCTACCTGACCTACGGCTGGCTCAGCCGGGACGCGGCGCCCGGGGAGAGCGCCATCGACGTCCTGGCGTGGGGGACCACCCTCGGGGTGCTTGCTCTGGTCCTCACGCTGGTGCCGTCGGCACGGGACATCGGCCTGCGCTGGCGGCCGAGCTGGCGTTTCCCACCGGGAGTAGCCGCCCGCGCCCGGCGCTTGGCCGGCGCCGGGTTGCTCGCCCTGGTGGCCCAACAAGTCTGCGTGGTCACGGTGCTGTGGTTGACCAACAATCGCGCCGCCCCGGGGAGCATCAACGGATACCAGTACGTCCAGGCCATCTATGTGCTGCCGTATGCCGTGCTGGCCGTCCCCTTGGCCACCGCAGCCTTCCCCGTCCTCGCCGCGGCCCAGGGGCGTGGCGGCGGCGCCGCGCTGACCCTGTCGCGCACGGCTCGGCAGATCGTGGTGTTGACCGGGCTCGCCGCCACCGTGCTGGCCCTGGCCGCAACCGACCTGGGGGTCTTCTTCGAGGCGATCGACGCCGGGCGCGACGGCACTGGGGCTGCGGCGCTCGCAGCCCTTCCCGAGACGATGCGGGCCTTCGCGCCCGGACTGATCGGATTGGGGCTGAGCGCACTGCTCACCCGGGCGCTTTATGTCCGGGGTTCGGCCTGGGGTGCCTCCGGGGTCATGGCGGCCGGCTGGCTCATCGCCGCCGCGCTCCCGCTGGCGCTCGCGGGTAGCTCGCAGGACACGGGCCGCACGCTGGGCCTGCTCGGAACGTGGTCCAGTATTGCCATGACCCTCGCGGCGTGCGGCCTGCTGCTGCTGACCCGCCGAGCGTGGGGGGTGGCTCTGTCTCTTATACACATCTCCGAGCCCACGAGACGGACTCCTATCTCG
>CALLZC010000078.1 GCA_937858995.1 uncultured Nostocoides sp. | reverse complement strand
TTCAAGCAGAAGACGGCATACGAGATAGGAGTCCGTCTCGTGGGCTCGGAGATGTGTATAAGAGACAGGGCCCTTGCAGGGGAGGGCCCGGCCGCCCGCCGAGTGGACGAACGAGATCTTGGGGTGGACCAGGGGTGGCCCTGGGGGGCAGCGCCCCCTAGCCTTGGACGAACGCCGGGAAGCGCGCCGCCCCGGCCACGCGCATCGAATCCGAGGTGAGCACGATGAGCACCACCGCATGGACCCAGACGGCCCTGCTGCTCGAGCTGAACCAGGTCGTGGAGACCGAGCTCAACCGGCATACGAAAGTCGCCAAGGAGTGGTTCCCGCATGACTACGTGCCGTGGTCGGACGGGCGCAACTACGACGGACTGATGGGCGGGGAGCCCTGGAGTCCCGATGATGCGCCGATCAGCGATGTCGCCCGGTCCGCGCTGATCGTCAATCTGCTCACCGAGGACAACCTGCCGAGCTATCACCACGAGATCGCGGTCATCTTTGGTCGCGACGACGCGTGGGGTGAATGGGTGCACCGGTGGACGGCTGAGGAAGGCCGGCACAGCGCGGCGATGCGCGACTATATGTCCGTCAAGCGGCTCGTGGATCCCGTTGACCTGGAACGGCATCGGATGTCCCACATGTCGACCGGCTATGTCTCCCAGCACTCCGGCGACATGATGCGGTCCTTGGCGTATGTCAGCTTCCAGGAGCTGGCCACCCGCATCTCCCATCGCAACACCGGCACCTACACCAACGATCCGCTGTGCGAGCAGTTGCTCCAGCGGATCGCGGCCGATGAGAACTTGCACATGATCTTCTATCGCAATCTGCTCGCCGGGGCCCTGGAACTCGCCCCCGACCAGGCGATGTGCGCCATCCGCGATGTCGTCTGCAACTTCGCGATGCCTGGCACCGATATCCCCGGATTCCAGCGCAAGGCGGTGGAGATCGCGCTCGCCGGCATCTATGACCTGCGCAGCCACAAGGACGAGGTGGTCGGCCCGGTCCTGCGCTATTGGAAGGTGTGGGACCTCGAGGGACTCGGCGCCGAGGCCGAGGCCGCGCGCGATGAACTCGACCGGTTCCTCGCGGACCTCGAGGCACAGGCGGTGCGGTTCGAGGAGAAGCGCGAAATGCTCAAGGCGCGGATGGGCGTCGCCTAGGCCGCGGACGGCATACGGCACGGGTTCGACAGGTGTCGTCGCGGATGCGGCAGGATGGGTGGGCATGAGCGACCCCTCGACCCCGTCCGATCCCGCGACCGACAGTGATCGGGTTGTCGTGCTGACCCCACAGGGCATGGGAGTGCACGACCCCGATGACGAGCAGCGCGGACCAGCAGACCTGGTGGAGCACCCCGCCAAGGTGATGCGGGTCGCTTCGATGGTCAAGCAACTGCTCGAAGAGGTGCGTAGCGCCCCCCTGGACGAGGCCGGGCGGGCCCGATTGGCACGCATCCATCAGCAATCCATCGCCGAGCTCAAGGATGGCCTCCATCCCGAACTAGTGGCCGAACTCGATCGTCTGGCCTTGTCGTTCAGCAGCGAGAGCACCCCGAGCGACGCCGAACTGCGGATCGCACAGGCCCAGCTCGTCGGCTGGCTCGAGGGTCTCTTTCACGGCATCCAGGCGGCCCTGGTGGCCCAGCAGATGGCGGCCCAGAACCAGCTCCAGCAACTGCGGCGTAGCCTCCCGCCCGGCCATCCGGCCGCCGAGGCACCCGATGCCCAGCAACCCCAGCCGGGTATGCCGCAGCGCCCCTCAGGCATCAACCCGCCCCCCGACGCCTCGGGCGGCACCGGCCAGTACCTCTGACGCCCGGCCTAGCACCCGCCGCCGGTGACCCGCCGCCGGTGACCTCGGGCCCTTCGAACCTAACCTCTGCTAGCAGAGGGTGCGCTCAGGTCCACAGGATGCATCATGTGGCTCTGAAGCTAACCTCTGCTAACAGGCATCGAGACTCGCCCGATGCGGCCCGCCACCCGTGCCGGGGCCGCATCACAAGGTCGGTGCCCACTGCGCCACCATTGCGACACCTGACGCGGGCACACTGGTCGGTATGGCCGAATACACCGATTCTGAGCACGCAACCATCCGCGACAGCGCCTTCGGGGCCATCGCCCTGGTATCCAAGGCCGACCCTGGCTTCTTCGCCACCTTCAAGGAGTCGATGGCGGGTTCGCGGGCCCTGACGACGGCGCCCCCGGCGGTGCAAGAACTCCTGAGGTCTGGGGGTTTCCCCAAACCACCAGCCGGAGATGCCGCATCGGTGGAGCGTCAGGTCCTCGACGGTTTGCGTGCCGCGATGAGCATTCTCGACGCGAAGGACGCGAGTGCGGCGAGCGGATACCGCGAGGTGGTACTCGCGGCCGCGGACGCCGTGGCCAATGCCTCAGACGGCGTCGCGCCGGCCGAGGCCTCGATCATCGCGAACATTCGCCGGGCGTTGGATGGCGGTGCGGGAGAAACTCCAGGCACCCTGGATACCGCGCACACGCCAGCATCCACCCCGACGCACGACACCGCACCAACCACCGGGCACGACCCCTTGCAGGACAGCATCGTCTAGCCGTCACTACCCCAGCAGAGTCCCCATAACCAGCACAGTCACCGACCCCAACACGGCCAACCAGGCACCCAGCCCGCGCTCAGGGGTGGAGGGTCACGTCATACGTGATGGCGATCTTGGTTGTCGTGGCCTGACAGGTGCGCCGCTCGGGGGCCAGGACCCGACGGGTCACGAGCGCGGTGACCCGATCCCGGGCTCGGTGGCCGAGCACTTCGACGCGCCAGGAGTCGGGGTTCAGGGTGCGCGTCACCCGCCCGCTCATGCGGTATGCCGTGTCCGGACCGAGCGCTCGTAGCACCTCCACCACGGCTGCCTGCACTCGCGGATCCTGCGTCGCCACACCTCGCAGGAAACGCGCATTCGTCTCTCCGGCACGGTGATCGGCCAGGGCCTGCACCGCATTGTGAGCGTCAAGGCGACCGAGATAGGTCGCGTCCGGGAGGCTGAGGACGTTGGCCGCAAACCGGTCGCCCCCCAGGTGGCTGCACTCCCACACCTGCCCAGGCCAGCGCTCGTCCAGCGCTGCGACGACGGGCCTCCCGCGCGCTGCGCAGCACTGGTCGTGTTTGGCGTGGGTGCAGACCAGGAGCCGTGGTTGGGCCGGTTCCACCAAGGGCCCCGGCGCTGCGAAGGCCGCCAGCGCCGCCTCCAGGTCCGCCGGCTGCCGTGCCGTGAAGCTAGGGTGCCACTGCCCGACAGCTTCGGTCTGCGTGAGCGCGTCCACGACGACGAATGAGCGTTGCGCGCTACGTCGCGGGCCATGGCGCCCTGGCCCGCGCACGAACAGCACCCGACCCGTGCGGGAGGTGATGATCGCCCGCAACCGAGGAACGGCCCCCGCAAGCTCGCTGCTGGTGAGGATCTTGTCGGGCCAGGCGCGCGGGACCTCCAGGAGCAGCCAGCGTTGAGTTGGCGGAGCCGTCGCGAGGAGCGGTTCGTCACGGGCCCGGGACAGCACCGAGCAGGCCTCGGGCGGCAGGGCGGTCACCGCCGAGGGACGAGTCGCCACGAGGTCGAGGTTAGCCGAGAGCCGACCCTACGCCCGCATGGCGCCTGTGTATGCGGTGCCCGCCCCCCCCTCAGGAGGGGGGCGGGATCTCGATGGTGGCCACCCCGGCGAGCACCAATCGGCGAGCTAGGTCGACGCCGAGCCCGGCCAGCCCCCGGCCGAGGTGGTCGCCGAACGCGTCGTCACCGACACAGCCGACCAGCGTCGCGCCATGCCCTGTCGCGGCCAGCCAGGCTGCGGTGTTGGCCGCCATCAGCCGGCTCGCCCCGAACCGGGGCACCGCGATCGGCTCCGGACTCGCGGCGGCTCTTGAGACCATTTTCCTGGCGCAGAGCGGGGGCGATCTCCAATACAGCGACCTGACGCCCCAGGCGCCGGCCACGCCCACACCCGTGCCGGCCGGCACCTTTTCGCCGGCGGTCATCGTGCTGCTGAGCGACGGCGAGAACAACGCCCGGCCCGAGCCGCTGTTGGTGGCGCAGGCGGCGGCCGACCGTGGCGTGCGCATCTACAC
>CALLZC010000077.1 GCA_937858995.1 uncultured Nostocoides sp. | reverse complement strand
TTTAATGATCCGGCGACCACCGAGATCTACACCTCTCTATTCGTCGGCAGCGTCAGATGTGTATAAGAGACAGCGCCCCAACCATGGACGACGAGGGTGTAGGTCCCATCGGCCGGCCGGTGCACCTCGATGGTCTCGTCGGTCCCTCCATTGGTGGACGAAGCGATGATCGCCCCGCTCGGGTTGAGCAGGAAGATGTCGAGGTCGGTGTCACCGGGGAGTTGTAGCTTCCACCGGGCCAGAGCCACCCCGCTGAGGGGATAGGTGATGCGATCCACCCCGGCACCGTCGTCGGCGCTCGGGAAGGTCGCATCCGGGTCCTGGGCGACGGTGTCGGTGTGGTGGGCGGCCGCGACCAGGCCGTGCGGGGTCGCGGTGTAGGTCCCGCTCACGCCGACCGTCGAGGTGAGCGTGGTCGAGCCGGATACGCCGGTGCCGGACACCGTGGCCGCAGCCGCGATGGTGACGCCCTTGACCGCGATCGGGCTGCGGACCGAGTAGCCGCTGCCCTCCCAGGTCAGGGAGCCGAAGCGCCACGATCCCACGGGCGCCCCGACGTTCTGCACGGTGACCTCGAAGGTCTTGCTGGCGCCGGGAGCCACGGTGATGGTCGCTGGCGACACGGTGACGGTGTAACCGGCCGGGGCCGAGATCCGCGCGGTGGCGGTGATCTCCGCACTGGAAACGTTGCGCACCGTGCGCTTGACGGTCAGTCGGCCAGGGACGGCCTCCATCCCGATCGATGGGTAATTGAGGTTCGGGGCCGTCGTCGGGATACCGGCGGCCGCGAGGCTCGCGCACGTAGCGGTCGGGTTGCTGAACGCTTCCCGCCCTTCGGCACACAAGAAGCCCAGATAGTCGTTGAAGCCGGTGTTATAGACCAGGCCGGGCTGGAAGGTGCTGCCCTTGGCATCCGGGGCACCGAGCATGGCCATCCCCGAACCCGTGTCGAACGGGTCGGCAGGTGAGACCCGATCATTGTCGCGAACGGCGGTGAAGGCCTGCGTCATCAACGCCGACTTTGCCGCTCCGGCCGACCAGGTCGGGTGTGCCTGCTTGATGAGCGCGTAGGAACCGGCCACGACGGGCGCGGACATCGAGGTCCCGGCGATGGCCTGCCAGAGCTGACCGGCCGGCTGGTCCCCACCCGAGGGCTTCGGGGTGTTGCCCGCCATGATCTGGGCACCCGGCGCGCTGATGTCGGGCTTGATGATGTCCCCATTCGGGACGGTCTCACCGCGGCTGGAGAAGTAGGTCACCGTGGGGCTGTCATGCCACAGGGAGTCGATGCCGGTGTTGGTGATCTTGGCCCGCGCACCGGTGGTGGTGTTGGCGTACGTACGCAATGCCTCGCCCGGGGTCTTGTCCATCATCACCGTCGGCACGAAGAAGGTGTCCGAGAACATGGTGTCGACATCGACGGCGTTGAACAGGACCATCCCGACGCCACCGGCACGCTTGACCTCCGCGCTCTTGGCGACCCGGCCGTTGAGGCCACGCTCACACAGCACGATCTTGCCGCTGACCCGAGCCGGGTTCAACGAGCCAGCCACGCAGTATCCGGAGTTGGCCGCCGAGCCCACGCGAGCGCCGTCCACGACACCCTTCCAGCCGGTCCCCTTGGTCACCGAGGTGCCCTTGAAGACCTGGCCGTTGCCGAGGGCGATCTCCCCGGCGTAGTTGCGCGGATGGGTGGTTGCCCCGACCGAGGTGACCCATGGGACGTTGGAGGGGCCACCGATCGTGCGCGGTCCGGGGCCGCTGTTGCCGGCGGACACCGACGCGAAAACGCCGGCGTTCGCGGCGAACAGGAAGGAGATGGTGTCGGCGCTGACGACGCGGGCGCCGCCACCGACGGAGTAGTTGATGACGTCCACGCCGTCAGCGACGGCTTGGTCGATCGCCGCCGAAAGGTCCGAGGTGAACCCACCGCCGGCACCGAGGGCCTTGTAGGCGATGACCTGCGCTCGGGGGGCGATGCCGGAGACGATGTCCTTCTCGACACCGAAAATCATCGACTGGACATTGGCATTGCCGGCCGCGGTGGTCGCTGTGTGCGTGCCATGCCCGCTGTCGTCGCGGGCCGAGTCGAACTCGTCCCGGCCGAGGCCGACTTGCGCCTTGTAGGTGTCGAGGAAGGCGCGGGCGCCGATGAGCTTGTTGTTGCAGGTGAAGACCTTGTCGTCCTTGTTCCAGGCCCGGTTGCCGAAGTCGCAGGCGGAGCGTTCGCTCGCATCGAGAGCCGGGGCGGCGGGGAAGGTTCCATCGTCGCTGAGCATGGGCTGTTCCGGCCAGATCCCGGAGTCGATCACGCCGACGACGACGCCCTCGCCTGTCAGACCGTTGGCGTAGGCGCCGTCTTGAAGTCCAAGGAACTTTTGCAGGTCGTTGACCCCGGTGGGATTGGCCTGTGCGGCGGCCACCGAGTCGGCAATGGCCTGGGGCTGGCGCAGTTCGTCCTCCATGACGACGGCAACCCCGGGTTGCTTCGCGAGGGCCGCTGCGCCCTGCGCGTCGGTGCGCACGGAGAACCCGTTCAGGGTGTTGGTATAGGTGTTGGCACGACGCGACGCGGCGATCCCAGCACCCTTGAGCACCGAGTCGTGGCTGGCCTTCATGGCCTTGCGCTTGCTTTGGGCGGCCGCGCCGTCGAGGTCCTTTTGCGCCACGGAGCGCACCAGGGGATCGGCCTTCATCAAGACGATATAGCTGCTCGTACCAGCGGCGTTCGTGGGTGCCGGGGTGGCGTTGGCCCCACCCGCGGCGACTCCGGCAAAACCGATGGCGGTGGCCGCGGCGCCGGACATGGCGATAATGCGTTTCACGTGAGTGACTCCCTCTCGGACCGGCCTCGTCGCCGGATCCTGGCCTGGGGACGAGCGCCCGGTATGCGCTCGTCCCACGCCGCAGGCTACCGCCGGGTACCGGCCCAGCGGAAGGGCTGAGGCGGCAACCGCGCTGGCCGTCGTGGCCGCGCACCCCGAAGAGCCGCCATCGTCACGAGCCGCCAGCTCGAGGGATGGGGTCAGCGCGGCGGATTTTGCCAGGCGAGCAGGGTGAGCACACCCGCCACGGCGAGGAAGAGCACGGGCGCGAAGCGCGTCACGCGGGTCAGGCTGGCGCCCTGGGCTCGGCCGGTGATCGGGTCCATCACCAAGGAGTCCGGCTCCCGCTCGGGCCACCAGATCAGCGCCAGGGAACCGCCGACGAGCAGTGCCCCCGACACCAGAGCTGGGATGAGCGGGGCACTGGTCAGGGCTGGGTCGCTCCAGAGCACCATCGGCATCAGAACCGAGAGGATGGCGCCGAAAAGCATCAGGTAGGCGAGAGCTGGCTGCGTTACGGCGCGACGGATCGCCGCCTTGGCGACCGCCAGGACCAGCGCCAGCGCGGCGCCCGCGAGAAGCCAGCCTTTGGGGATGTCCATGGTGTCGTCACCCCGCAGCAGGGCACCCGCGGCATCGGGGAATACCCACAAACCCGCGATGGCGCAGGCACCCAGCACGATGGTGGCCACGGACGGGCGACCGGAGACCGCGGCTTCCGCAGGGAAGGTGAGGCTCGCGGCATACTCCCTGGGCGAGCCGAAGGCGTCGTATGGGGTCTGGCCCGAGCGGGCACAGTGCGCCTCGACCTCGGCGAGCGCGGCGCCGATGGCCGGGTCCCCGATGTCGCGCACGCGCAGCGCGGCGAGGAACTGCTGCTCCCAGGTGCCGAAAGTGGTCATGACGTCCTCGTTCGTGGCGGGGGCTTGCTGCGGTCATTGGGTCAGTAACGGGGCTCAGTCTCCGCAAACCCACGTCTCCCAAACCACGTCTCCCAAACCCAGTCTCCCAAACCCAGTCAGGAGGCCGCGCCGGTATCGCGCGCGAACCTGGCTGCCGCGACGCCGAGAAGGATGCACAACAGACCCCAGGCGATGACGGCCTGGAAAGGTACATCGCGCGTGAGCGCCGCGAGCGGGGCGAGCACCACGAGGGGGAGGGCTCCGACCGCGAGTGGTATCCACCGCGCCCAGCCCCCAACACGCCGAGCGCGGACGATGACGAATCCAGCGATGGCCATGCCCAATGGGGGGCTAATGAGCGCCCAGGGCCACATGGCCTCGTGAACCTGCCCCGTGCGCATATATATGGCCTCGTGTATGAGCAACAAGGCCGGACCCAACGCAGCGACCGCGAAGCCAAAACTCCCCAGAATGGCGGTGCCGTGTGGGCGGGCGCGTCCGAGTTCGACGGTGCCCCACAGCATGGCGATCAACGCAACAAACCCTAATGACTGGGCGATACGGGGATCCCTGTCATGCATGTCAGCAACCGCGAAGGCGAGTGACCACAGCCCGCCACCCACACTGAGCCCCCACGCGGCACGGCGAAAGGATGTGCCCTGCGCCGGTGCGGCCAGCCCGCTTCGCTGAGTCGTTTCCATCACCCGAGGTTAGGTCCGGGAACGCACTCGCGCCCGGTTTTGACGAGGCTGGCCCGCAGAGCGACCAGACGGATAGCAGGCGCGTCGCCGGTGGCCGGCACCGAGACCGGAAGCGGCGCGGCACCCGCCGGAGACGGGTGCCGCGCCGAACATGGGGGCTGCGCAGGGGCTACCGTGCGCGGGCCGAGGTGCCTGCTCCTAGTGACCGTGACCGTGGCCGTGGCCGCCGGCTGCGGCGGGCTCCTCTTCCTTCTTGTCCACCACGAGGGTGTCGGTCGTCAGGACCATCGAGGCGATCGAGGCGGCATTGCGCAGCGCCGAGCGGGTGACCTTGACCGGGTCCACGACGCCGGCGGCGGCCAGGTCGACATACTCCCCGGTGGCGGCGTTGAGGCCCCTTCCGATCGGGAGCTCGGAGACCTTGGAGACCGCGACATAACCCTCCATGCCGGCATTCTCGGCGATCCACCGCAGCGGCTCCGCCGCGGCCTTGCGCACGATGTTGGCACCGGTGAGTTCGTCGCCAGTCAGACCCAGGTCGTCCAGGGCGGGCAGCGCGTGGATGAGGGCGGTGCCGCCACCGGCGACGATGCCCTCCTCGATCGCGGCGCGGGTGGCCGAAATCGCGTCCTCGATGCGGTGCTTCTTTTCCTTCAGCTCCACCTCGGTGTGCGCGCCGACCTTGATGACGCACACGCCACCGGCCAGCTTCGCGAGCCGCTCCTGAAGCTTCTCGCGATCCCAGTCGGAGTCGGTCTTGTCGATCTCGGCCTTGATGGTGTTGATCCGGCCCAGGACCTCATCCGGGTTGCCGGCGCCATCGACGATGGTCGTGGTGTCCTTCGTGACGACCACGCGGCGGGCCTGGCCCAAGAGTTCCAGACCGGCCTGGTCGAGCTTGAGACCGACCTCCTCGGCGATAACCTGGCCGCCCGTGAGGGTGGCCATGTCCTGCATCATCGCCTTGCGGCGATCCCCGAAGCCGGGGGCCTTGACGGCGACCGCGTTGAAGGTGCCGCGCAGCTTGTTGACGACCAGGGTGGACAGTGCCTCCCCGTCGACGTCCTCGGCGATGATGACCAAGGGCTTGCCGGTCTTCATGACCTTCTCCAGGATCGGGAGCAGGTCAGCGATGGTGGAAATTTTGCCCTGGTTGAAGAGCAGGTAGGCGTCCTCGAGGACGGCCTCCATGCGCTCGGGGTCGGAGATCATGTAGGGGCTGATGTAGCCCTTGTCGAACTGCATACCCTCGGTGAACTCCAGGACCGTCTCGGCGGTCGAGGACTCCTCGACGGTGATGACGCCATCCTTGCCGACCTTGTCGAAGGCCTCGGCGATGATGCCACCGATGGTCTCGTCCTGCGCGGACAGCGCCGCGACCGAAGCGATCTGCTCCTTGCCGTCGATCTCCACGGCATTCTCCAGGAGGCGGGTGTTGAGTGCATCGACCGCTGCGTCCATCCCGCGCTTGAGGCTCGAGGGGGCGGCACCGGCCGCGACATTGCGCAGGCCTTCCTTGACCATCGCCTGGGCCAAGACCGTGGCGGTGGTGGTGCCGTCGCCGGCGACGTCATTGGTCTTGGTGGCGACCTCCTTGGCGAGCTGCGCGCCAAGGTTTTCGTAGGGGTCCTCCAGTTCGACCTCGCGGGCGATCGTCACGCCATCGTTGGTGATGGTCGGCGCGCCCCACTTCTTGTCGATGACGACATTGCGGCCCTTGGGGCCCAGGGTCACCTTGACGGCGTTCGCCAGCGCGTCGACGCCGCGCTCGAGGGCGTGTCGGGCGGAGTCGTTGAACTCCAATTGCTTGGCCATTGCGTTCCTTCGCGTTCCTTCGTCGGTATGCCGCCCGCGCGCGTGGCGCTGGCGGCGCTCGGTCATGCTGCGCCGGCAGTGCCGCTGCGGCCGGCGATAACTGTGCGAATGCCCGACGCGCCCCGGGCTCGACCCGCGGTCAGGCGGGCTGAGCGCGGGGCGCGGTCACGGCATACGGGATGGTGCTGGGTTCAGCCAACAACGGCGAGAACATCGCGCGCGGACAGGATGAGGAACTCCTGGCCGCCGTGCTTGATCTCGGTGCCGCCGTACTTGCTGTAGATGACCCGGTCGCCGACCTTGACATCGAGCGGAACTCGGTTGCCGTTGTCGTCGATGCGACCCGGGCCAACGGCCAGGACCTCGCCCTCCTGGGGCTTCTCCTTGGCCGTGTCCGGGATAACCAGGCCGGACGCCGTCGTCTGCTCGGCCTCGAGGGACTGAACGACGATGCGGTCTTCGAGCGGCTTGATGGAAACCGACACGATGACTCCTTCGGGTGTCTATGCGGAAGATGGATGTGCAGTTTGGGTGTGCATTCCGGCCGCCGTCGCGGGGGTCGGCCCTCGTGCACGTTGGCACTCTCGCGTGGAGAGTGCTAACTCAAAATCTATGCGGCGATTAGCACTCGGTCAAACCGAGTGCCAGCGCCGCGGCCCGAGCCCCTGGTTGGATGGGCACCGTGGATGTAGCAGCGGTGCGGTGGCTGGCTTCCCCGCAGGGTCAGAGCCTGTTGCGCGACCTCCCGCCGTATGACGCACGCACCGCCATCGCCGTCGGCCAGCGCTACCGGGCGCTCGGGATCGCCCCCGACCTGGTGGCGGCGTTGCTCACCCAGCAGCGGCTGCGCGAGCGGGCACGAGAGAAGTTCGGGGAATTCGCCGCGGACCTGCTGTTCACCGCCGACGGTTTGGAACAGGCCACGCGGCTGGAGATCGCCGCCGCCCACGCCCAGCGCTACGCCCAGGCATCGCTGGCCACCGTGCACGACCTGGGTTGCGGGATCGGCGCGGATGCGATCGCCCTGGCAGTCCTGGGCGTCACGGTGCACGCGATCGATGCCGACGCGGTCACGGCGGCCGTCGCAGACGCCAATCTGCGCCCGTGGCCTGAGTCCCGTGCGCGCGTGGGACGGGTCGAAGACTTCCGCCCCCCGGTCTCGGCCGCCCGCGATCGCGTCGGCGCGTGGCTGGACCCCGCCCGCCGGATCGCCGGAGTTGCCGACATTCACGGCGCGGCCCGGCGCGTCTTTCGCCTCGGCGATATCTCGCCCTCCTGGTCGAGCGTGCTGGCCATCGCCCAGGAGGTCCCCGCGACCGGCTGCAAACTCTCGCCAAGCTTCCCGCACGATCAGATTCCGCGCGGCGCGCAGGCGCAGTGGGTCTCGCATGCCGGGGCGCTCCTGGAATGCGCGATCTGGTGGGGGCCGCTGGTGCGTAGCGCCGGGCGGACCGCCCGCGTCGTGCGCACCGGGCAGCCCGCGGTCGAGGTGACGCAGGACCAGGCCACCGCACAGGTCCCCGCCCTGGCGGCCGGCAGCAACCTGGGCTCCTGGCTCTATGAGAGCGACCGGGCGGTGGTCCAGGCCGGCCTCGTGGGAGCGGTCACTGCGGCAACCGACGGCCACGAGCTGGAGCCGGGCCTGGGATATGTCACCTCGGACACGGCCCACGACGTGGGATTCGCGCGACGCTACGCGGTGATCGAGGTCCTGCCGCTGTCGATCAAGCCGCTGCGCGCGTGGCTGCGCGCGCAGGGCATCACCGGGGTGACCATCAAGAAGCGGGGCGTGCGCCTCGATGACGAGGAGCTGCGGCGGCAACTGAGGATCGGACGAGGGGCCGGCACCGGGGCCAGCACCATCGTGTTGCTCACCCGGCACGCGGGCCGACAGGTCGCGTTGGCGTTACGAGCCGACTGAGGTCAGCCGCCGTTGACCTCTTCGCGCCAGGCGAGCCAGGGTTCGACGGAGGCCACGTCATACCTCGGGCCACCGATCCCGATGGTGAACAGGCGCGCCCCCAGGTCAAACAGGGGCGCCCCCTCGATCTGCGGCGGCTGGGCCGCCCCACCGTCGCGCCCGCGACCGCCGACGCCCACGGAGATCTCGATGTCGGCGAACTCGCGACTCTCCCGCTCGCAGTGGCCGCGCAGGACCTCGATCTTGTGGGCCAACTCCGGACCCTGGGCGAAGGTGTGCCAGATGTCGGCGTGCTTGGCCACCAGCCGCAGCGTCTTCTTCTCGCCGCCGCCTCCGATGAGCACCGGGATCGGGCGGCTCGGCGCCGGATTCAGTTGCGCCCAGCGCGCCTCGATCCGCGGCATGGCCCCGGCCAGGTCGTCCAGCCGGCCACCGGCCGTGCCGAACTCGTAGCCATATGCCGTGTAGTCCCGTTCGAACCAACCCGAGCCGATCCCGAGGATCAGCCGGCCACCGCTGATGTGATCGACCGTGCGGGCCATATCGGCCAGCAGTTCGGGGTTGCGGTAGCTATTGCAGGTGACCAGTGCCCCGATCTCCACGCGGGTGGTCTGCTCAGCCCATGCGGCGAGCATCGTCCAGCACTCGAAGTGCTTGCCATCCGGGTCGCCGTACAACGGGAAGAAGTGGTCCCAGTTGAAGAGGACGTCCACCCCGAGCTCCTCCGCTGCCTGCACGGCATCGCGGATGGCCAGGTAGTCGCTCTGCTGCGGGTGAAGCTGGAGACCGATCCGAACGGGACGCTGCGTCATCCCCCGACCCTACGCCGGTCGGCGCCCGCGGGGGCGCGCCGCGGGATGCCCTAGAGGTCGAGCCACTCGCGCCAACCGCCGTTGAGGACGAGCCAGGCCATCAGCCCGTAGCCCGCCTGCCCGGGGTGCCTCGGCACGCTGGCGACCGCGAGATCTGACTCCCACTGATCGTGGCCGAGCAACGGGCGGAAGCAGTCGACGAAGGGCACGCCGCGGCGGGCGCACACATCGGCTTGCGCGTCCACGAATACCTCCAGCTGGGCGTTGCGCAGCGCATCGTCGCCCGGCGGCGGCCCGACCACGAAGGCGGCCACCCCGCTGGCCATGGCCTCGTCGAGGATGGTGGCCAGGTTGAGCCGATGGCGGGCAACCGAGGTGCCCGCGAGAACGTCATTGCCCCCAACCGAGACCACCAGCCGACGCTCGCCACGACCCTCGAACCGCGCGGGCACTTCGTCGCGATAGCGATCCAGGACATCGCTGCTCGTGGCTGCGCGGACGCCGAGGTTGTATGCCGTCAGATCCGCTTCGGGGCTCTGGCTGCGGGCAATGACCCGGGTCACCCAACCCTGCCCCTTGGGGTCACCGACCCCGACGACGAGGGAGTCACCGAGGAAGACGATCCCGATGTCGCGGCGTGCCGTGGTGGTGGGTTCAGCGCTCACGGGCGCAACTCTATGCGGACCTTCAAGAGACCGCGGCCTCCTGCGCTGCCAAGCCCTGCCGGTCCGGATGCCGGGTGCCTCCTACGCCTGGTCGAGACGCCCGTCGGGTTGGGCGCCCGGATAGCTGACGGCTTCCGACCCGGCGCGCAATCCGGCGGCGAGGGCTTGCGCACGGTCTGCTCCGTGCGCGAGCGCCGCGGCCAGGGCGCCGACGAAGGCATCGCCTGCCCCCGTCGTGTCCACCACCTCGCCGCCCGGCACGGGCGCCGCGGGTGCGCCCACGCCATCCCACACGGCGCCATTGGCACCGAGCGTGACCAGAAGGGAGCCGGATCCGGCACCCGAATCGGCGAGCGCGAGCGCCTCGTGCTCGTTGGCGATGATCGGGTCGGCGAGCGCCAACACGGCCGGGGGCAACTCGGCATACGGCGCGACATTGATGATCACCCGCGCGCCGGCCTCGTGGGCCAGCTCCGCCGCCCGCGCGACGGCAGCTAGCGGGATCTCCAATTGCAGGACCACGACATCGTCAGCGCCTAGCTCCGGGAAGCCCTGTGGCCAGTCGGCACCCACGTCGGCGTTGGCGCCGGGGACCACGACGATGGTGTTCTCACTGCTGTCATCGACGGTGATGAAGGCGGCACCGGTGGGCCGATCAGGGCGCACCGCGACGTGGCTGACGTCGATTCCGTATGCGGTCAGGCGTGCGCGATAGGCCGCGCCGCCCGAGTCCGCACCGACGCACCCCACCATGAGCACCTGCGCCCCGGCGCGCGCCGCCGCGACCGCCTGGTTGGCACCCTTGCCCCCCGCGAGTTGCCGGTGATCGAGCGCCAGCACCGTCTCACCCGGCTTCGGGCGCTCCGCCACCACCGCGACCTGGTCGATATTGACGGAACCGATCACGACGACCCGACCCATGTCAGCCTCTCTTTCCGGTGGTGCGCAAGGTATCCAGCCACAGCGCCGCGTAGGCCGGGGCATCCACGCCGAGCGCGACGTCCAAGACGACCTCGGATTGCCCGTGGGGATCGTGCGCCAGGTCACCCGACCAGTCGCGATGGTCCACGATCGTGCGGCCACGGGTGTAACGGCCCGACAACTCGACGCGGGCGGGCAGGGGGGTCGTGGTCAACCCGGACGGGTCGATGACCGCGCACACGGCACCCGCATCGCCAATGGTGGCGTCGTCGGCTCCGAAGCGATCGCACTGAAAACTGATAAGCCGGCCACCGAGGCCGGCCGGGCCGGTGGGATCGAGCGCGCGCAGGAGCTGCGCCTCGGCCCGCGTGATCCGGGGACGATAGAAGACGTCCAACCCATACATGGTCATCGGGATCGCCAGGTCGGCCGTGGCGTCGAAGACGATGGCAGCGGCTTCGGGGTCGTGGAAGATGTTGAACTCCGCCGAGGCGGTCGCATTGCCTGAGGCGGCCGCACCGCCCATGAAGACGATGCGCTCGATGCCGCGCGCCGCCTCCGGGTAGGTACGCAGCAGGAGCGCGATCGTTGTCAGGGGCGCCAGCGGGATCAGCGTGATCCGCTCCCCCGATGCCGCCGCCGCGGCGAGTTGATCGCGCAGCAACTCGATGGCGTGTCGAGGGTCTGGCGCCTGCGTGCCCAGCGGCCAGTTCAGGTCACCCATGCCGTCGGCGCCATGGACGTGTCGTGCGTCGACGGCGTCCTCCAGCAGCGGCCGATCCGCGCCCGCCGCGACCGGGACGTCCATGCGGCCAGCGGTTGCGAGCACCGAGCAGGTGTTGCGTACGACGTCCGGCAGGGGGGCGTTGCCACCCACGCAGGTCACGGCGCGCAGGTCGAGCGCAGGGTGGAGGGCAGCCAGGAGCAACGCGCAGGCATCGTCAACGCCGGTGTCGACGTCGAGGATCACGGGTAGCGCCATGGCGCGATGCTATTGCGTGACTGGCACCGCAGTTGGCTGCGTGGGAGCTAGCCCACCCCCGAGGCCACCATCAACACCCCAGCTCAGTCGCAGGCAACCAGCCCCCGGCTGGCCTTGAGGGTCAGGATGCGCTCGAGTGCGGCGTCCACCTGCACGGCAAAGTCCGGGTCTCGCGTCACGCGCTGCGCAACGGCCGCGGTCATGATGGCAATGTCGGCGCTGCGCGCGGTCAGGATCATGTCACCTCCGGCAGCCAGGAAGCGCAGCGCCCGATCGGCGATCGGGACCGCCTGCAAGGCATCGGCGGCACCGACGTCGTCGGTGATGACGACCCCCGCGAAACCGAGCTGCTCACGCAGGAGATCGGTCACGATCGCCGATGAAAAGAGCGCCTGTTCGGCGCTGAGTTTCGGATAGCGCGCCGAGGACACCATGACGAAGTCCGTGCCACCGTCAATGCCGGCGGCAAAGGGTTCGAGGTGGGGATCGCGGGTGGTCGTGACCGGGTCCGTGATGCCGTCGGCCGATGTGTCCGTGTTGCCGCGGATGCGCCCGATGCCCGGGAAATGCTTGACGCTCGTCATGATCCCCGCATCGTGCATCCCCTGCAGGAACGCCAGCATGGGCGGCGTGACCGCGCTCGGCGTGGACCCGTACTGCCGGCCGAACTGCCCGATGGGTCCGTTCGCCGTCCCGATCGCGGCGGGAACCGTGTCGGCAACGGGTGCCAGGTTGACGTTGATGCCCACGGCCGCCAGTTCGCTGCCCCAGTCGGCGGCGCGGCGCCGTAGTCCACCAGCCACGGCGGCTTGCTCGCGAGCAGCCGGGATAGTGCTGAAACCGGCCCCCGTGAGCTGCTGAACCGCTCCACCCTCCTGGTCTGCCGCGAGGAAGAGCCGCGGCCCACGGGTCAGGGCGTTCAGGTGGTCCGTAGCGGCGCGAACGGCCCCAGACCGGCTCCACCCGCCGAGAAGGATCACGCCCCCGACGTGGTATGCCGTGACCTCCGCATCGATGGCGCTGCGGCTCGCCCCGGAATCGAGACCCACCATAAAGAGCTGGCCGATGCGTTCGGCGCGGGTCATCGTGCGCGCGAGGGACCTCACGCACGCGGCACGTGGGTCCGAGGTCGCCGATGGCTGCGCCGCTGCATCCGTGCCCGACGGCGACGCCGTCGATCCGGTGGCCTGTGCGGTGATCGTGGGCGCCGGGGGGCCGCTGCACGCCCCCGCCACCAACGCGAGCGCGAGGATGGTCGAGCGCGCCCGAGCCCGGTGCGCCGGGCGCCTCACGCGGTGACCTCGGTGACCGGCATCGAGGAGTCGGCGGGCAGGTCCAGGCCGGAGGGGGCACGGCCCTTGATGACCAGTTGCGCGCCGAGTGCGGCAACCATCGCCCCGTTGTCGGTGCACAGGCCTGGACGCGGCACCCGCACGGCGATTCCGGCGGCATCGGCCCGCTCCTGCGCCATCGCCCGCAGCCGCGAATTCGCCGCTACACCACCGCCGATCTGCAGATCGGTGACACCCGCCTCTCGGCAGGCCAGGATCGCCTTGCGGGTCAGGACATCGACGACCGCCTCCTGAAAGGAGGCCGCCACGTCGGCCGTCGGGACTGCGACCCCCGCGGCGCGTTGGCTCTCGACCCACCGGGCGACCGCGGTCTTCAACCCGGAGAAGGAGAAGTCGAAGCGATGCCGCTGCAGATCCCGGCCGCTGCTCAAGCCCCGGGGGAAATCGATGCTCACCTGCCCATCGCGGGCCACCCGATCGATGTGCGGGCCGCCGGGGAACGGCAGCCCCAGCACTCGGGCGACCTTGTCGAAGGCCTCTCCCGCGGCGTCATCGAGGGTGGCCCCCAGCGGCCGCACATCGTGGGTGACATCCGGGACCAAGAGCAGCGAGGAATGACCGCCCGATACCAGCAGTGCCACCACCGGCTCGGGCAGCGGACCGTGCTCGACGATATCGACGGCGACATGCGCGGCGAGGTGGTTGACGCCATACAGCGGCTTGCCCAACGCCATGGCCAGCGCTTTGGCGGCTGCTACGCCGACCATCAAGGTGCCCGCGAGACCGGGACCGCTGGTGACCGCGATCGCGTCGACGTCGCGCAAGGTGACGCCCGCCGTCGCGCACGCCCGCTCCAGGGTCGGCACCATGGCCTCGAGGTGCGCCCGGCTGGCGACCTCGGGGACGACGCCACCGAATCGGGCGTGCAAATCGACACTGCTCGCAATCGCGTCGGCCAGGAGGGTCTCCCCGGCGACCAGCCCCACCCCCGTCTCGTCGCACGAGGTTTCGATCCCCAGGACCAGCGGCTGGTCCCGCTTCACGGCTGGGCCCGCTGAGTGGACGTGGGCAGGTGTTTGCGCATGACCAAGGCGTCGATATCTCCTGGCTGGTAATAGCGTCGCCGCCGTCGGATCAACTCGAAACCGGCCCGCTCATACAACCCGATGGCAGCGGCGTTGTCGGCGCGCACCTCCAGCATCATCGCGGTGGCGCCGCGCGCGATGGAACGAGTCTCCAACTCCTGCAGCAGCATTCGGCCGACCCCGCGACCCTGAGCTTCGGGTGCCACGGCGACGGTCATGATGTCGCTGACCGAACCCGTGTGGTCGAGGCCGGCATAGCCGATGACCCGCCCGTCGGCGTGCAGCAGGACGTAGTCGCGTCGAGGCCGGGCCGCCAACTCGGCCCACCAGGATGCACTCGGCCAGGCGTCGGACGGAAACAGCATGCTGTCGAGGGCCAGGAGCTCTGGCACGTCCGGCCACCCGATTTCCCGCATGGCCAGGGTCACGAGCCGGCCCCCGCCACGAGAGTGGGCCGGGGCGCACCGGGCTCCTGGGCGTCGGGCCGCCGAAGATACAGCGGCGCCGGCTCCGGATGCCGCCCAGCCCGAACCTCGCGCACGGTCAGCTCGGCGACGCAGGCCGCCGAGACATCCTGCGGTCCGATCGGGTGGGGCAAGAATTCGGGATAGAGCAGGGGTCCGCGCCCGGCACACGGGAGCGCCTGGTCGCGCGCATCGAGGGCCATCGGTCGGCCGACCGAGGGCGGGCTGAGCCGCTCGGCTCGGCCCGCGATGCTGGTGTAGCGGGCCCAATAGATCTCCTTGCGCCGGGCGTCGCTGGCCACCAGGAACTCTGCGGTCACGCCGGCCGCAGCGGCGTGCGCGATGGCGTCGAGGGAGCAGATGCCCAGCACGGGAACACTCAAGGCATGTCCGAATGTCACCGCGGTGACGACGCCGATCCGCAGCCCCGTGAACGGCCCGGGACCTATGCCCACGCCGATGTGGGTGATGTCGCGCAACTCGGCCTGGGCATCCGCCAGCACCGCAGCGATGGTCGGCGCGAGAGCTTCGGCGTGTCGGCGGGTGTCGATGATGTGACGTTCGGCCAGCAGCACCGCGCCGTCGTGCACCGCGGCGGTGATCGCGGAGGTGGCGGTGTCAAAAGCCAGGATCAGCATGGCCGCCTACATCCCTTCGTCGTCCAGCAGGGCGGCGAGCACGGCACGGGTCACCGGGGCAGCCCACCGCGGGCCCGAGACCGTGAGCGTAACGAGTCGCTCGTCGCTGCGTGGGTCGGCCTGCAGGTGAAGGAGGAGATGACTATCGGTGAGTTCCTCCGCCAGTCCGGCACCCCACTCGACCACGGTGACCGATGCGCCGATATCGGTGTCGAGGTCCATGTCGTCGAGTTCGGCCAGCGACCCGAGGCGATAGGCGTCAACATGCACCAGAGCCGGTCCGCGGTCGAGAGACGGGTGCACTCGGGCGATCACGAAGGTCGGCGAGGTGATGGGCCCACGAACACCCAGACCGGCACCGATCCCTTGCGTCAGGGTCGTCTTGCCCGCTCCGAGGTCACCGGAGAGGATGACGAGATCACCCGCCCGCAAGACGGTGGCCAACGCCCGGCCGAAGTCCTGCGTCTCTTGGTGGGAGGCCAGGCTGGCCCGGCCGTGGTGTAGCGGGCTCATCCTGCGCTCTCGCTGGGACGAGACACCGGGCGACGGCGGGACGCGCCTGGCGACGAGCCCGCGGAACCCCGTCGTTTCGCGGCCACGGCCGTGCGCCGCCCGACGTCCGTCACGTGCCGGGTCAGTCGCCTCCGGGTGGCCGGGGGCTGCGCGGGGTGCACGACCCTCGCGATCGCGGCCAGGAGTTGCGCATCGACCAGCGCTGGGTGCTCCAGCATGACCAGGTGGCCTGCGTCGGTGATGACGACGTGCTCGGCGCCCGGGAGCGCGTCGACGATCGCCGTGCTGTGATCCGGTGGCGTCAGGACATCGCCCTCGCCATTGAGCACCAGCGCTTCGCACCCTGCGAAGGCCGCCAACGCGGCACGCTTGTCGTGCGCCTCGAAGGTCGGCAAGAAGGACCCGACGACGTTGAGGTCGGTCCCCAAGAGCATGTCCGCGGCATACCTGACGGTTTCTTGGGAGACGGGAGACGCGAACGAGAAGTGCTCCACGAGATAGGACTCGACGTCGCGACCCACCGAACGCGCGGCACGCCAGATGTTTTGCCGGGCAGCAATATTGGCCAAGAGCCCCGGACCGACCCGCAAGACCCCGGCACCGAGCCAGCGCCCGAACCCCAACGAGACGATGCCATCCCCACCGGCGCTCGTCGCGACGAAGACCACGGCTGCCACGCGGTCCTTGACGAGCTCGGGTTGGAGATCGGCCAGGGCCATCATGGTCATCCCGCCCATCGAGTGCCCCACCAGGACCAGCGGTCCATCCGGGACCGCCGCGGCGATGACAGCGCCCAGATCGGCGCCGAGTTGCTCGATGGTTGCGTGCGTGGGCTTGCCGAAGCCCGAGCGGCCGTGCCCGCGTTGATCCCAGCTCACGCAGCGGTAGCCGGCCGCTACCACGGCGCGGCGCTGGTGGATCCAGGAACCCAGCGCCAGGCAGTAGCCGTGCGAGAAGACCACGGTGGGGCCGCCCTCGAAACCGGGAGGTTCGTCGATTTCGACGTGCAGGAGCACCCCGTCATCGCTGCGCACGGTGAGCTCTCTATCGGCCGCCCACTCGAACGGCCGGTCCGCACCGACCTCGATGCGCTCGATGCCATCGAGGCGGCGCCGGTTGACGGTCGCCCGGCGGGCCAGGGCTCCGGTCGCGGTGGCGGCGCCGGCGACCGCCGCGAGCCCGATGGTCGCGGCAGTGACCCGACGACTGGGCATCAGGCCCCGCCCGTGCGGTAATAGTGAGGCAGCCGGGTCGCGATCCGGGTGACGATCTCGTAGTCGATCGTTCCCGTTGCGTGAGCCCAGTCTTGGGCGGTCGGCTCACCCACGGCGGCCGACCCCCACAGCGTGACGACATCGCCCGCGAGCGCCGGGCTGTGCGGGCCGAGATCCAGCACGAACTGGTCCATGCACACCCGTCCGGCCACCGTCAGGCGTCGCTCACCCATCAAGCATGGTCCGGCATTGGAGGCGCTGCGCGGTATCCCGTCCGCATACCCCAGCGGGACCAGGCCGACCCGGGTCTCACGATCGGTGACATAGGCGTGCCCGTAGCTGATGCCCTGGCCCTCGGGCAGCGTCTTCACCTGGGCCAACCGGGCGCGCACCCGCATAGCCTCGCGCAAGCCGAAGTCCGCACTCGACCCCAATTGCGGAACGGGCGAGAGCCCATAGATCGCCACACCCGGTCGCACGAGGTCGTAGTGGGCGGAGGGATTGGTCAGCGTCGCTGCCGAATTGGCCAAGTGCCGCAGTTGCGGGTGCACACCAGCGCGTTCGAGTTCGCGCACGGCGTCCTCGAAGCACTCCTGCTGGGCACGCACGGTGGGGTGGTCGGGCGCGTCCGCGTAGGCGAAGTGCGACCACACGCCCACCACGTCGATCGCACCCTCGGCAACCGCTGTCTCTTATACACATCTCCGAGCCCACGAGACGGACTCCTATCTCGTATGCCGTCTTCTGCTTGAAA
>CALLZC010000076.1 GCA_937858995.1 uncultured Nostocoides sp. | reverse complement strand
ATACGGCGACCACCGAGATCTACACCTCTCTATTCGTCGGCAGCGTCAGATGTGTATAAGAGACAGCAACTGGACCTACCAGCAGGCCATTGCGTGGGTGCGGGATATGCGCGCAGACCCAGAGCACCGGGCCCGGGTCGCGCTGGACCAGTTGCTCACCAAGTTGGCCGAGGACCTGCACGACAACCCCGAGGTGCAGGCGCGCGCGGAGGCCCTCAAAGAACGGGTGCTCTCGCACCCGCAGGTCGGGGAAACGGTCCTGTCCCTGTGGTCGAGCGTGCGTACCTCATTGCTCGCTGCACTCGGTGACCGCGACAGCAGCCTGTGGCAACGTGGCGACGCCTGGTTGATGGAGGCGTCCGCCATGCTGCTGCACGACGAGGCGACCCGGGCGCGACTTGAGGGTCATCTCGGCGACCTGGTGGCATTCTTCGTGACGACCTATGGCGACGAACTGGCCAATGTCATCTCGCATACCGTCGATCGCTGGGACGCCGATGAGGCCTCCGAACGCATCGAACTCTTCGTCGGCCGCGACCTGCAATTCATCCGGATCAACGGCACCATCGTCGGGGCGCTCGCCGGGCTGGTCATTCACGCCATCTCGCAGGCCCTGGGCTGACGCCTGATCCTGATCGAGCCCGGATCAGCCGACCGTGCGGCCCCAGGCCTGCGCCACCTGCACCGCGTCAGCCGTGGTGGCGGTGCTCGACCGTCCGTCGATGGCCTCCAGGAAGCTGTTGCGGCAGTACATCTCCGGGTGGCTCGTCCACCGGTTGCGCCAATCGGTTGAGGTGCAATCCCAGGCGATGTCCTTCGTGCCCATGCGGCCATAGGAGCCCTCGACGATCCGGTAGAACTGCAGCACGCCCCACTCGTCGGCGTCGGGCCGCAACATCATGGCCAGGCGCGATGGGGGAGCGGTGCGGCGGTCGTTCTTCACGGGCATCGAGTAGCACGGCAGCGCGCGGTTGTTGCACTTGCCGCCCATCACCGAAACGGTCTTGACCAGATACGGATAAGCCATGACCTGGGCCCGCGTGTTCATCGACGTGCCGTACTTGCGGCCGAACGCGAAGCTTTGCGCCACGACGCGATTGGCGTTCGCATCCATCTTGTCGTTCGGGTAGTTGAACATGCCCCAGGCGCGGTTAAAGCCCTTGCTGGAAAAGATCGGGAGAGTGGCTCCGCTTTCTTGGTAACGCTGGGTGTCCGTGGTCATCTTCGTCATGTCGGCGTAGTTCATGCCCTGCGACACCGCCGTGAAACCGTAGGTGTCGCGCAGCCGCGCCAGGTCCGCCCACGACGGCATCAGGATTTGCTGCTGGTAGCAGCTGCGGGTCGTGGCCTCCGTGCGAGCGACGATCACGCCACCCTGCGCCTTGAGGCCCCGGGCCTTGAGGTCGGCGAGGTTCTGCTCCAGCGTGCGGGCACCGGTCGGGACGAGCGAACAGTTGGTTCCGGTGGCCGAGGACCATTGGCTACGCCCGAAGGCGATGGTGATAAAGCCGCCCGTGGGCGGCGGGGTGTCGCCCTTCTTGAGAGTGAAGATGACCTGCGCGGGCGGCCCCTTCGGGGTGTCATTCGACACGACGAAGGCCGCGGCCCGGTAGCGGGCGGGCGCCAGTTTGTTAGCGGTCAGCGCAAAGCCACCGGAGGTCTGGTTCTTGGGGCTGAGGGTGGCTGGGTGGCTGCGGTAGGCCGCGACCATGGCGCCCGAGACCGGATCGGAGAGGTATGAGGTGCAGATGTCCCTCGCATCGAGGGTGCACAAGGCGACCCGCACCTCCTTGACCGAGGCGGTGGCCCAGTAACCGCCCTTGACGGACACCGAGGTTCCCGTCACGGTCACGCCGGCGCCCGGGGCGGTGATGGTGGCCCGCGCCTCGCCGGCCAGGGCGGGCGCGGCGACGGCCGTGAGCGCGAGCACACTCAGCGCCGCGAGAGATGCGGTGCGTCGGGGGGTTTTCATCGCTGGCGATGTCCTTTAGGTCGAGCGGGCGGCCTGCCATCGATCGCGCCGAAGGGGAATGGCGCTCGCGCGGTGCGCTGCGGTGCAGGCGCGCCGCTGCGGTGCGGATGATACCGGTGGCCGTTTCAGGGTACCCGTCACACCGTGACCTGGAAAGTCGGGGATCACCAGCGCTCAGCGTGGTCGCGCCGAGCGTGGTGCCGACCTGGCGTTGGCCACCGGGCACCAGCCCGCGATGCCCGGGGCCCCGGGCCGCCGTGAGATAGGCTGTGCGGCGCGTCGGGCCGCGGCAGCCCCGGGTCCCAACTAATAGCCGCTTCGAGCGGCGACGCGCCGTGAGGCGCTCCCGGCCCGACGTTCAGCTCTTTCCGTGCCCGTCCGGACGCCGCTGGCGGGATTCGTTCAGATCAGCGAACCGGCCCGCCATGAGGCCGCGGCACGCTCGAGGTCGGTTGCCGTGGTCAGCATGGTGGCGGCCTGCTCGGTTTCGGCGCGTCCCCGCTGCGGATCCGCGAGGTCGCTCTCGTGGGCGAGCTCGGCGCGACCCGCGGAGATCACCCGGCAGAAGGCACCGGCCCGCTCGAGAGCAACACCCAGGTCCCCCTCATACACCCCCGTCAAGATCGCGTCGACGAGCGCCGAGAGCTCCGCCGGCCCGGGGGGCTCGGCCACCCCGGCAATCACGTGATTGGCCTCGGCGAGCCGCATCCCCGCCGCATACTCGCGGCTTGCGGTGACGGGCGACCGGCGCACCCACTCACGCAGGACGTACAGGCGCCACAACGCGCCGGGCAACGAGCCGGCTGGGCGGGCCGACCACAGCGAGGCGATGGTGTCGAGGCCGAGTTCGTCGACCAGGGCAACCAGCCGGGCGGTCACCTCGGGGTCGCGGGCCGCCCGCCCCACGCCGACAACCGCGGCCGCGCTCGCGTGGGCCGCTTCGGTGACCTCAGCGGGACCCGGCGAGGTTCCGCCCATGGCCTCCATCGCCGCGAGGCTGAAGTGGGCCGGCCGGCGTGGCCGGTCGCGGCGCCCAGGTGTGCTCACCTGCACAAGTCTGCCCTCAGTCGTCGAAAAGATCCGACAAGAAGGAGCGGCGCTTGCGGTGGCCGTACTGCTTGGAGTACTTCGCATAGGGCGCGCTGCCGTAGTGCTGGACCGGCGGTTGCCCGTATGCGGGTTGCTGCCCGTATGCCGGCGCGGCCGGGCCCTGCGGCGGGGGGCCCGCGGCATACGGCTGCTGCTGGGGGCGATCCTGAGGGCTGGGGGCTGGGGCCGATGCGGCGTGCCAGGCGTTTTCGGCCGCCACGAGGGCCTCGAGCTCCCCGCGGTCGAGGAAGAGGCCCCCGCAGCCCGTGCACTGGTCAACGAGGACGCGATTGCGCTCGTAGTGGCGCATCTCGGCGCCGCACTTAGGGCACATGAGTGAGGTGGTCATGGCACGTGAACGTAGCAACGGCAGCTCGCGGTTCCCTGGCAGCCAGCTGTGCCCCGACCGTGAGCTCACGCCCCGGAAGCGCGCCCACGTGGGCGCGCCACCCGGGATACCCTGTCCTGGCGCCCGCCCGGGTCCACCGGCGGCCGGGGCCTCTAGCTCAATGGCAGAGCTGCGGACTTTTAATCCGTAGGTTGTGGGTTCGAGTCCCACGGGGCCCACGCTGGGAGAGTAGGCGATTGGCGTCGCTGGGACCACTTTTCTAACCGCGACTGGAGCCAACGGTGTAGCCAATCAGTCGTGGTCGAGGTCAGCACTCCCCCGCTCGCTGGGCAACCTCGCTGAGTGTCATGCCGACGACCCCGCACATATCGAGCAGCTCGGGGAGGGTCGCGGGGCGCTGCCCCGAGAAGATGCGGGAGACCTGCGACTGCGATACGCCGATCGCTAGGGCCAGGCCTTGCTGGGTGATACCCATCTGGTCCCGAGCGCTGTCGATAACGCCCAGGATCGCCATGTCTCGCTGGGTGGGAAGTGCTTTAGGGGCGTTAGCCACGCCAACCATGGTTGCAGTTCTGCAAGACTTTGTCGCGGCGAACACTTGACCCATGCAAGTTTCGGGCCGCCATCAAGGCTTCTGTGTGATGGTCTCAACTCTGGATCAAAGGTACTCCACCCTCGAGGAATTCGACCCGGAGAATGGGGAATGGGAACTTAAGAGCCGCCCGAACTTCCTCCATACTCATGTCGAGCAGACCGCTCTCCCGCGAGAAGACGAAGATTTTGACCCCGCCTCCGTATGGCGCTCCGGCCAATCCCGTGTTGGGGACCGTGGGGTCAAGCGGTAGCTTCGACAGTGCCTCCGTCAGTTCCTGCTCCCCGTAAGCGGCCTCCTCCACCACCACGGCCACGCCCGCAGCCGATGCCGCCCTCAGGACGGGTTCCAAGGGCGCCCGGTTGTCCCCGCGCCACGAAACGAAGACCGTCTCACCAGACATCCTGACCCCGGCGAAATGGGGATGGTTCCTCAGGGCATCGATGACCTCGTCCGAGGCAAACGCCGCAGAAGTCGCCCTGACATGGTCGTACGCAGATCCGTCCGGGAGGGTCGCGGGCGCAGATTCGGCCTCTGCCTCCAACGCTGCCCGGCCGTGCTCAAAGGCCGCGGATGTCGACGATGAACCCAGCATCTCCGAACGTGAAGCGGCCGATCCAGACAGACAGGCTGTCGCGACCGTGGAACTCACGAAAATCGCCAAAACTTCTCGACGCATCTCGGCTCCCCCTGAGTCGATTCGTACTGTGAGCGAACCTTAGCGGTAAAGGGGCGACGATACCAGGACGTGGCCGGCCATTTTCGAGGTTGAGGGGCCTATATCCGCGCGCGAGTCGTCAGCGTCCAGTGCTCGCACGCAGGCCTAAAGGGCCATTGCGCGCAATCTCTCGCACGTTGTACAGAGAAGTCGGAACGCCAAAGGACTCGCCCTCCAAGGCCGCTTCAATCTCTGTGCGAACCTGGCCAGAGGGGTAGTAAATGGCGACTTCTCCGGACGGTCGGGAAATCAGAGCAGCGTGAACTCGCGATTACCCGAACTGCGGAATCGACTGCCGTGATTCTCTCGACGAGGTCGGCGTGACTGATCCATCATCCTGCGCGGGTTGGACGGGTGAGGGTCAGTTGGTGATGTCGGGGGCGGCGGTGAGGGTGCTGGCCTCGCCGCCGTCCGATGCGAGGGGAGTGACGCCGAGGGCGGCGTCGATCGCGGACTGGTCGAGGTCGCCATGGGCGTTCGAGATGGCCGAACGGACACCCGAGAGGAGGGCCGACTCGGACTGGAGCGGATCAAGATCCGCCCCCGGGACGTCATGGTCGGGTGCCATGATCGCCACCCTAGAACTCCGGAGGCAGCCATCGGTGAGATAGCGCCCGGGTCTTCGCGAAAGCTCTACGATGACAGGGCATCTGTCCGTTCGGCCTCGGGAGTGAGCTCGGTGTTCTTCCGGCTGACCCCCCGCAACGATGACACCTTCACCGAACTCTTCGTGGCCAGTGCCACGCACCTCACCGAGGGTGCCCGGTTGCTGGCGGGGCTGCTAGCCGCCGATGCGGACGGCCGCCCGCATCTCGTGGCGCGCATGCGCGACATCGAGCACCAGGCCGATGAGGCCACACACCTGATCGTGCACCGGGTCAATTCGGCTTTCGTCACCCCCTTCGATCGCGCTGACATTCACGCGCTCGCGGCCCGGCTCGACGATTGCATGGACCATATGGACCGGGCCGTGGACCTGATCGACGTCTATGAGATCGACCATCTCCCACGCCGCAGCGCCGCCCAGATCGACGTGATCGCCCGGATGGCTGAGCTGACGGTGCTCGTCCTGCCCGCGCTGCGGGACCGCAAGCGCGTCCGGGAGTATGTCGTGGAGATCAACCGCCTGGAGAACCAGGCCGAGCGTGAGCACCGCCGCCTGCGGGCTCACCTGCTGGCCGGCGAGGCCACCGAGGTGCTGGACATCCTCAAACTGCTCGGTGTCGTCGACGAGCTGGAAGCCGTCTGCAACGCCTTCGAGAAGCTCGCTCATGCCGTCGAGGTCATCTCGCTGAAAGCCTCCTGACCGCATGGACTGGCTGCCCACTGCGGTCGTGATCGCCCTGGCTCTCGGTTTCACCTACACCAACGGCTTCCACGACTCCGCCAACGCCATCGCGACCTCGGTGTCCACCCGAGCGCTCACCCCCCGGGTTGCCCTGATCCTCGCGGCGGTGGCCAATCTGGTGGGTGCCTTCTTCGGCGCCCGGGTCGCTCAGACCGTCGGCAGCGGGATCATCGAGGCTCCCACGGGCACCACCGGCCTGGTGCTGTGCGCGGCCGCCCTGATCGGGGCCATCGCCTGGAATCTGCTGACCTGGTGGCGCGGTCTGCCGTCCTCCTCGACGCACGCCCTCATCGGCGGCCTCGGCGGAGCCGCGCTCGCCGCAGGCGCCGGTGTCCAATGGGATGGCGTCGCCGCCAAGGTGCTGGTGCCCATGATCGTCTCGCCGATCCTCGGCCTCGGACTGGGATACCTGGTCATGACGGCGATCCTGTGGACCTTCAAGGACGTCCCGCCCGCCCGGGTGGCTCGCGGCTTTCGGCTCGCTCAGACGGTCTCCGCGTCGGGTATGGCGTTCGGCCACGGCATGCAGGACGCGGCCAAGACCGCGGGGGTCATCGTCTTGGCCCTCACGGTGGCGGGGCACCTGCCGGCGGGGGCGACGGCCATACCGCTGTGGGTGGTTGTCTTGTGCGCGGTAGTGATGAGTCTGGGGACGTATGCCGGCGGCTGGCGGATCATGCGGACCCTCGGCCAGCGGATCATCGACCTCGACTCCCCCCAAGGCTTTGCGGCGGAGGTCACCGCCGCGTGCATCCTGTATGCCGCCACGGCCCTGCGCGCGCCCATCTCGACGACGCAGGCCATCACCTCGGCGATTCTGGGTGCGGGGGCGACCAAGGGGCACCGAGCGGTGCGGTGGCGGGTCGCCCTCGATATCGGCTGGGCCTGGGTGCTCACCATCCCCGGCTCCGGGGTCCTGGCGGCGCTGGTCTGGGCGCTGCTGCGCACCGTGATCGCCTGAGCGGCCCCGCGCGAGCGAAACGGACGCATCGCGTTCACCTGTCGTTCAACGAGCACGCGCACAACGGACACGAGCCGTCGTTACCTTCAACGCGTCGGGCCTAGTGAAGGCCCACGCTCACA
Source organism: uncultured Nostocoides sp. (assembly GCA_937858995.1). Classification (GTDB taxonomy): domain Bacteria; phylum Actinomycetota; class Actinomycetes; order Actinomycetales; family Dermatophilaceae; genus Nostocoides_A. The sequence continues at coordinate 10,267 of CALLZC010000076.1, read as the reverse complement.
GATGTGAAGGGACAAGCCATCTCATGAAGACGACTCGCGCGAGCCAGCTCCTCGGCCTCAGCCTCGCGGGTGCATTCGCCCTGACCGCGTGCGGAGGGCAGTCGGGTGGCACAGCCACGACCGGGACTGACGGTGCCGCCGCGGGCGGCGCGCTAGCCGGATCCATCGTCACGGACGGTTCGAGCACGGTTGGCCCCCTGGCCTCCGCCGCCGCCGAGCTGTTCATGGACGCCAACACCGGCGTGAACATCACCGTCGGTACCTCCGGCACCGGTGGGGGGTTCAAGAAGTTCTGCGCCGGCCAGACCGCCATCTCCAACGCCTCGCGTCCGATCAAGGAGGAGGAGATCGCGCTCTGCAAGGCCGCGGGCATCGAATACCAGGAGGTCATCGTCGCAAACGACGCCCTGACGGTGGTCGCCAACAAGGACAACTCCTTCCTGACCTGCCTGACGGTCGAGGAGCTCAAGAAGCTCTGGGAGCCGGCGGCGACCGGCACGGTGATGACCTGGGACAAGGTCAAGGCCGATTTCCCCAGCGAGCCGATCAAGCTCTACGGTCCCGGCACTGACTCCGGCACCTTCGACTACTTCACGGACGAGATCAATGGTGAGGAGGGTGCATCGCGCACCGACTACAGCGCTTCCGAGGACGACAATGTGATCGTCCAGGGTGTCACGGGCGACAAGAACGCCCTCGGCTACTTCGGGTTCACCTACTTCGAGGAGAACGCCGACAAGCTCAAGGCGCTGGAGATCGACGGTGGCCAGGGCTGCGTCGCCCCGAGTTCGGATGCCGCCCGCGACGGCTCCTACGCCCCGCTGTCACGGCCGCTGTTCATCTATGTCGACAAGAAGGCGTGGACCCGGCCCGAGGTCAAGGCGTTCGTCACCTACTTCGTCGACAACGACGCAGCGATCGCCGAGGCGGCCAAGTACATCCCGCTCAGCGAGGAGCAGAAGACCAAGGCCAAGGAAGAGATCACCGCACTCGGCTGATCGTTTCCTCGGTCTCCAACCCCAGCGAGCCAGGAGCACCTAGGTGTCAAGCTCTGCACCGAGCGCGGCCCCCCCACGTCAGGGGGGCCCGCGCCCGTCCCCGCCCGTCGTATCGCTGCGCTCGTCGCGGCCCCGTTACGGAGAGAAGATCCTGTATGCGGGGCTCGTCCTCGCGGCCGGGGTCTCCATCCTGACCACGGTCGGCATCGTCTTGTCGCTGATCTTCCCCGCGATTCGCTTCTTCCAAGAGGTCTCGATCGGTGAGTTTTTGACCGGCACCTCGTGGACGCCCCGGTTCGCCGACAAGAGCTACGGCGTGCTTCCGCTGATCACCGGCACCATGTGGACCACGGCCATCGCCCTGGCGGTCTCGGTTCCGATGGGCCTGGGCGCGGCGATCTATCTCTCGGAGTATGCCGCGCCGCGGGTCCGCAAGACCCTCAAGCCGGTGCTCGAACTGCTCGCCGGGGTCCCGTCGGTGGTCTACGGCCTCTTCGCCGTCACCTTTGTCGGGCCGGTGATCCTGCAAGGTGTCTTCGGGATCAACGTGGGCACCTTCTCGGTGTTGGCTGCCGGGCTGGTGCTCGGCGTGATGATCATCCCCACCGTGGCCTCGTTGGCGGAGGACGCGATGTCGGCGGTCCCGCGGAGCCTGCGCGAGGCGTCATACGGGCTGGGCGCCAACCGGATGCGCACCGTGCTGCGGGTGGTCTTCCCGGCCGCCATCTCCGGTATCGCCGCCTCCATCGTGTTGGCGTTGAGCCGCGCCGTCGGCGAAACGATGATCGTCGCCATGGCCGCGGGGGGACAGGCCCGGATGGTCGGCTCCGCCACGGAGGAGGGCCAGACCATGACCGGCTTCATCGCGGCCACCGCGATGGGCGAGAGCGTGCAGGGAACCCTGGCCTACAACACCCTCTTCGCCGTGGGGCTGACCCTCTTCGTCATCACCCTGCTCATCAACCTGATCAGCATCAAGCTGGTCAACAAGTTCCGGGAGGTGTACTGATGACCACCTCAACCGTGGAGCCGACCGAGCAGCCCCGGCGTCTCGTGGCGGCCGCGAACGGTGACCGCGACCTCACGTCGCTCGTCTTCCTCGTCCTCCTGTGGGGATGTCTCGCATTCGGGATCTTCTCGCTGGCCGTGCTGCTCTTTAACACGGCCATGGAGGGCGCGGGTCGGCTGGACGCGCAGCTCTTCACCAACTACACCTCGCAGTTGCGCCCCGAATCCGCGGGCGCCAGGGCGGCCATCTTCGGCTCGCTCCTGGTCATGCTGACAACAGCGGCCCTGTCGATCCCCTTGGGGGTGGCCGCCGCGTCATACCTCGAGGAATTCGCCTCGCGGGAGAACAAGTTCGCCCAGCTCGTCGAGCTCAATGTGCAGAATCTCGCGGCTGTGCCGGCCATCATCTACGGCATGTTGGCCGCCGGCTTCGCGGTCTTGATCGGCCTGCCCCGCAACACAGTTCTGGCCGGTGCCATCGCCTTGGCGCTGCTGATCCTGCCGGTCATCATCGTCTCCACCCGCGAGGCCTTGCGAGCGGTACCGCGTGAGATCCGGCAGGGCTCGCTTGCCCTCGGCGCCAGCCCGATGCAGACCCTCCTGCGCCAGACCCTCCCGGCCGCCATTCCGGGCATTGCGACCGGGACGATCCTGGCGCTCTCCCGCGCCGTCGGCGAGGCGGCACCGTTGTTGCTGCTCGGGGGGTTGGTCTTCGTGCGCTTCGATCCCAACGGCCTGCTGAGCGGCTTCACCACCATGCCGATCCAGATCTTCGACTGGGCAGGTCGTCCCCAGGTGGCCTTTCAGGAGCTGGCCGCGGCGGCCAGCATCGTCCTGCTCGGCCTCCTGCTCGCCATGAATGCCCTGGCGATCATCATCCGCAACAAGTTCAGCAGCCAACGGTGACCGCCGTGAGCGCCGCCCAGACCACGAGTCGAGGAGCTTCCCCCATGCACAGCGGACCCAGCCCCGAGGTAGCCGGCGGCGCCCCGGTCGCCCCCATCTCGACCAATATTTCGGTCGAAGGCAGCCACGAGCGCGCCGAACACCTCGTGGATAGCCCGCATGCGGTCATGACCTGCACCGATGTGAGCGTCTACTACGGCAAATTCCGGGCGGTCAACGAGTGCACCATGCCGATCGCCCGCCACGAGATCACCGCATTGATTGGCCCGTCCGGGTGCGGCAAATCCACCATCCTGCGTGCTCTCAACCGGATGAACGACCTCATCCCGGGCACCAGGGTCACCGGGCAGGTGGCCTTCCACGAGATCGACATCTATGGCAAGGACGTCGACCCCATCGAGGTGCGCCGCCGGATCGGCATGGTCTTCCAAAAGCCCAACCCGTTCCCGAAGTCCATCTACGACAACATCGCTTATGGGCCGCGTGTCACCGGGATGAAGGTGGCGAGCATGGACGACCTGGTCGAGGAGAGCCTGCGCGGCGCGGCCCTGTGGGACGAGGTCAAGGACAAACTCAAGCAGTCGGCATACGGTCTCTCGGGAGGGCAGCAGCAGCGCCTGTGTATTGCCCGGACCATTGCCGTGCGCCCCGAGGTCATCCTCATGGACGAGCCCTGCTCGGCGCTGGACCCGATCGCTACAAGCCGGATCGAAGACCTGATGGTGGAGTTGCGCAAGCAGTACACCATCGTGATCGTGACGCACAACATGCAGCAGGCAGCGCGCGTCGCCGACCGGACCGCCTTCTTCACGGCCGAGGCGGCCGAGGGCTCCGGCGATCGCACCGGCCACCTGGTCGAGTTCGACAAGACCGTCAAAATCTTCGGCAACCCGGCCGACAAGCGCACCGAGGACTACATTTCCGGTCGGTTCGGCTGATCGAACCCGCGTTCCCACCCTCGGGCGGCGGCGGCCTCCGGGTTTTGACTAACCTCTGCTAGCAGACTTTAGTAAAATCAGCGCACTGTGCAAGGTGTGCAGATTTGACTAACTTCTGCTAGCAGAGGTTAGTCGAATTGGGGGAGCGGGGGACGCTAGTCAAATTCGGGGAGCGCGGGAGGTTAGTCGAATTGGGGGAGCGCGGGAGGTTAGTCGAATTGGGGGAGCGAGGGTCAGGGGGCGAATCGTTCGGCGGCGACGATCATCGCCGACTCGCCGGTACCGCTGATGTGGGCGACGATCGCCTCGCCCTTCTCCATCCCATGGTGGATCGAATCTTCATAGAGCGCGGCGACATCCGCATCGAGCGAGCGGGCGAGCAGCGCTTCGAGCAGGGCAGGGATCAGTGGGCGGTGGGTGCACAGGGCCGATGGCCGCCCCAACTCGATCGCTCGGTTCAGGGTCTTGAGCGCGCGCCGAGGGTCCTTCTCGAAGGCCTCTTCGGACAGCGACTCGCGCAGCTTCAGCGGCAAGCCGGCCGCCCGGGTATAGGGCGCGAGGGTGTCGCGGCACCGGGTGCTCGATGAACTCACCGCCCGCAAGGGCCCGTATGCCGTCAGCACCGCCACCAGCGCCTCGGACCGACCGCGTCCGCTGGCATCCAGCGGTCGCAACCAGTCCTTGTGCGACCACTTCGATCGGGGGAGTGCACTCGCGTGCCGCACCACGATCAACGGCCAGGTGTCCAGTTCCCCAGCGCTGTGCATGGCCACCAACGCCAGGAGTTGCTCACGGTCACGGGCGTAGTCGAGTCTGGCGTAGGCATCCGTGGGGCTAAGCCACGCAACCTCATCAATCTCGTTGCGCAGCTTGCCATTTCCCCCGACGACCGTCGCCGCCCAATAGCGCACCTCCTTGCTGGCAAAGGTGTGGTCGCGCTCGAAGACCGGGTAGCGCGCGTCCGGCAGTGGCCGCCCGAGCCGCACCACAAGGTCGGTCTCCTCGTGGGTCTCGCGGGCTGCCGCAACGGCATACTCCTCACCCGGGTCGAGTTTGCCCTTCGCCCAGGACCAGTCGTCATACCGGGGGCGATGCACCATGGCCACGCTGAGCTGGCCGTCGACGACCCGCCAGGGGAGGGTGCCGGCGGCGGGGATCGATTTCGAGGTAGGCATGCCGGTGCGGGTTAGCGGGCTGCCTTGCGGCGGCGCTTGGCATACATCTCGATCAGGTCGGCCTGAAGGTCATCGAGTGGCCCGTCCGGGCCGACATGCCGTCGCACCCAACGCCCGTCCGACCCCAGCCGCCAGTGGGCGTACCGATCGCTCATGCCGCGCTCGAGGAGGTTCATGACCTCGCGGGTATGCCGTGGGTTCAGTTCCACGAGCGCCTCCACCCGCCGATCGAGGTTGCGGTGCATCATGTCCGCGCTGCCGATATAGGCCACCGGGTCGCCAGCCCCGCCGAACACCCACACGCGCGAGTGCTCGAGGAAGCGGCCGAGGATGGAGCGGACCTCGATATTGTCCGAAACCCCCGGCAGCCCGGGGCGCAGCGCGCAGATCCCGCGCACCCAGATGTTCACGCGGACGCCCGCCTGCGAGGCCCGATACAGCGCGTCGATGAGTTGCTCGTCGACGATGCTGTTGACCTTGATGTCGATGCGCCCGCCGGCACCGGAGAGGGCGTGATCGATCTCGGCGTCGATCCGATCCATCAGCCCCACGCGCACCGTGCGCGGCGCGACGAGCAAGCGCTTGAAGCGGCTGCGCGGGGCGAGACCCGATAGCTGGTTGAACAGCCGCGAGAGGTCCTCGCCCACGACCGGGTCACAGGTGAGCAGGCCCAGATCCTCATACAGGCGAGCTGTTTTGGGGTTGTAGTTGCCCGTGCCAATGTGGCAATAGCGGCGCAGCCCTTCGGGCTCCTGGCGCACGACCAGCGACAGCTTGCAGTGGGTCTTGAGCCCGACGATCCCATAGACGACGTGCACGCCGGCCTGCTCCAACTTGCGCGCCCAGGAGATGTTGTTCTCCTCATCGAAGCGAGCCTTCAGCTCGACCAGGGCCAGCACCTGCTTGCCGGCCGCCGCCGCGTCGATGAGTGCATCGATAATCGGACTGTCCCCCGAAGTCCGATAGAGCGTCTGCTTGATGGCCAGAACGTGCGGGTCCGCGGCCGCCTGGCCGATGAACGCCTGAACCGAGGTGGAGAAGCTGTCATAGGGGTGGTGAAGCAGGATGTCCTGTTTGCGAATGCTCGCGAAGATGTCACGGGCCTTGGCCGACTCGGTCGGCGCGAGCTCGGCGTTGGTGCGGGGCACGAAGCGCTGGTAGTGCAGGTCGGACCGGTCGACGTCGGCGACGATGTTCAGGCCCCGCAGGTCCAGCGGCGCCGGCAACCGGTAGACCTCACTGTGCTGCACACCCAACTCGCGCACGAGCAGTTCCAGGACGTGGTCGTCCATCAGTTCATCGACCTCGAGCCGGATCGGCGGGCCGAACCGGCGTCGGGTCAACTCGCGCTCGAGTGCGGTCAGCAGATTCTCCGCGTCGTCTTCCTCGACCTCCAGATCCTCGTTGCGAGTGACGCGGAAGGTGAAGCTCTCGAGCACATTCATCCCGGGGAAGAGCTGCTCCAGGTGCGCGGCAATCAGCGACTCCAAGGCAACGAAGCGCGTATTGAAGAGCTCGTCGACGGTCTGCTCGCCGCCGGCCTCGATCTTGATCAGTCGGGGCAACATCTCGGGAACCTTGACCCGGGCGAAGTGCTCCTTGCTGGTACGCGGGTTCAGCAGGACCACGGCGAGGTTGAGCGAGAGGCCGGAGATATAGGGGAAGGGGTGGGCCGGGTCGACCGCCAGGGGCGTCAGCACGGGGAAGATGTTGTTGGTGAAGTAGTCCCCGAGGCGCCCGCGCTCGGCGTCCGTCAGCTCCCCCCACTCCACGATCGAAATGCCCTCCGACTCCAGCCCGGGACGCACCTGCTCGCGGAAGATTTGTGATTGCGCCGCAAGGAGTTCGGCGCTGACGGCCGAGATCTTCTCCAGGACCTCCCGGGGCTCCAAACCCGATGCGGACCGCATGGCGATCCCGGTCGCGATCCGGCGTTTGAGCCCGGCGACGCGCACCATGAAGAATTCGTCCAGGTTGGAGCTGAAAATCGCCAGATAGCGGGCCCGTTCGAGCAGCGGCAGGTCCGCGTCCGCAGCCAGCTGCAGCACCCGCTCGTTGAACTGCAACCACGACACCTCACGGTCCAGGAAGCGGTCGTCAGGCAGCCCGTCGGGGGTGTCCACGTCCACCCCCTGCGTGCGGATGAACCGACCGTTCGGGGCCCGCAACGGCATGCGCGAACTCGCGGTAGCCGAGAAGGTGATGTCGCCCAGGGGTGCACCCTCCCCCTCGCTCATCAGCACCGCCGTCTCGGACCGGCTCTCCCGGGCGGAGTCACCGTCGCCGTGACTCGCCGCGGTGTCACCAGCACCAGCGAGCACCTCGTGGGATGTGGTCATGCCGACCATCTTGTCAGGCCGAAGCAGTCCCGGTCACGGCGCGCCGGGGTCACGCTGATACTGGGCGTGCGCCTCCAGTTCGGTGAACCCCACGCGCTGGTAGGTGCGCAGCGCGGGCTCGTTGTCGGCGTCCACATAGAGCACCACGCTGCCGAGGCCGCGCCGGGCCAGATGGGCGATCCCGGCCTGGGTGAGTGGTCCCGCGAGACCGCGACCATGCACGCGGGGGTCGAGCGCGACAACATACACCTCACCGGCAGGCACCGGTATGCCGTCCGGCCCCGGTCCCCGTTCCGCCGGGTCCACCTTGGTCCAGTGCGAGCCGACCACCTCACCGGTGCCCTCCTCGATGAGCAGGAGCAGCCCTTCGGGGTCGAACCAGTCCTGCGCCAGGAGGCGATCGAGGTCGGCCCGCGTGACGGCCCCCTGCTCCGGGTGCCGGGCGAACGCCCGCCCGTTGACCGCTAGCCAGGATGACTCGTCGCCGGGCCGAAAGCCGCGCAACCGGTAGCCCGCCGGCAGGGGCGGGGACAAGGCATCGCCGGCGGCTACGGGTCGGCCCAATTTGTAGAGGATCCGGCCAAAAGACCAGCCGGTGGCCTGGCCGAGCGCCCGGGCGGCCGGCAGATTGCCGTGCGCCCAGATCCCCCGCGCCCCGCCATACGCGAGCGCCGACACCAGGGCCGTGCCGATGCCGCGCCGGCGGTGCGCCGGGGCCACCACCAGCTCGGCCTGCCCATCAGCCAGGACCCGGCCGTATGCCGTCAGCTCACCCACCCCGCAATGGGCCAGCAGGTGCGGGGCCTGGGGGGCTGCGTCGGCCAGGCCCAGCCGGAAGCGTTCGGACAGCGGGCGCACCCCATCGCTCGCGGCGGCGTCGGCGACCAGCGCCAGCACCTGCGCCTGGTCATGGGGGGTCAACTCGGCGTGCGTGGCCAGGGCCGCGGACGGCATACCTCAGATCTCGATCCGGGAAGCACCGGCCTCGGTGCCCTCGGGGACGAAGCGATAGCCGACATTGCGGACGGTGCCGATGAGCACCTCGTAGTCCCCGCCCAGCTTGGCGCGCAGGCGCCGCACGTGGACGTCGACGGTGCGGGTGCCACCGAAATAGTCGTATCCCCACACTTCCTGGAGGAGGTTCGCGCGCGTGAAGACCCGCCCGGGGTGCTGGGCGAGGTATTTCAGGAGCTCGAACTCCTTGTACGTCAGGTCGAGGTGCCGACCGTTGATCCGCGCCGAATAGCTGGCCTCATCGATGACCAGCGCACCCGAGGTGATCGGCAGGTCCTCCTGCGGGCGCGCACTGTCCAGCCGCCCGGCGGCCAGCCGGAGGCGAACCTCCACCTCGGCGGGGCCGGCGGTATCGAGCAGGACGTCATCGACACCCCAATCGGCCGTCACCCCGGCCAGGCCGCCCTCGGTCAGGACGGCGATCACCGGAACCGAGGCTCCGGTCGTGCGCACGATCCGGGTGAGCGCTCGCGCATGGGCCAGGTCGCGACGGGCGTCGACCAGGAGGGCATCGCACGGGGGAGCGGTCACGAGGGCGCTGGGTTCGGCCGGCATGATGCGCACCTGGTGGGTGAGCAGGGCCAGGGCTGGCAGGACCTCGGCGCTCGGGGCGAGCGCATTGGTCATTAGCAGCAGCCGTGCCATACGAGGCAGGATAGGCGGTGATGACACACATGGAGGGTCGCGACCAGGTCGCGGAACCGGCGGCCGCGCACGCGGGTGCCCACCAAGCCACGGTGACCGTGCGCTATTGGGCCGGCGCCAAGGCGGCGACCGGGGTGCCCACCGAGACGGTCGCGGCCGGTGCCGTCGGGCAGGTCCTCGCGGGCATCGCCGCCCGCCACCCGCGGACCGCCCCGCTCCTGCCAGTCTGCGCGGCCCTGGTCGACGGGGTCAGCGTGGGACCCGAGGACCTGGTTCCGCCCGGCGCGGTTCTCGACATCCTGCCGCCCTTCGCGGGCGGTTAGTCCCAGCCGTGGGAGGATGACCGCCGTGTCCGAGCCGCCCGAGCTGATCGCCGATCCGGTGCGCGCAGTCGCCGGGGGGCGGCACGAACCGGTGGGATCCTGGCCGACGCGCGCCACCCTGGTGGCCACCGTGGCCGGCGCCGCGTTGGTCGCGCTCTGCGACTCCGCTGGCGCCCTGTTCGTCCTGCTCACCGTGGTGCTGGGCATTTTCGTGCTGATCTGGGGCTGGCCGGTCGTCGTCGGCTCACCCGAACCCACGGGCACTCGGCTGGCTATTGCCGTCACGGCGGCCGCCAGCGTCCTGTCCGCCTATCTGGCCGATGACGGGCCGCTCGTGCGTCACCTGCCGGCTGCCCTCGCCGGCGGCCTGATCGCCGGCTTCCTGGTCCAGCTCGGCCGCGGCGAGGCCACCCAGGCAGTGGTGACTGCCCTGACCAGTGCCGCGTCGGGGATCGCGCTCGTCGCCTCGGGCGTGGCGCTCGCGGCGTTGCCGGGCCTGCGGGGCGCTGATCGGCCGATCACGCTGGCGATGGCGGGAATCGCCCTGAGCGTCGTGGCGGACCTGCTCCCCGAGCGCTGGCGCGGTGGCCAGCTGCTCCTGGCGTCGGTGCTCGGTGCCGTGGGCGGCCTCATTGCCGTCGCCTTGGTCCCCGGTGGTGCTGCATATGAGGTCGCCGCCCTGCTCGGCGGCAGCGCCGCCCTGGTCGCCGCCAGCGCGCGGATCGCGCTGCGCGAACTGCCCGGCAGCCGCGCTGCGGGAGGGCCGGCGGTGCTGGCTGCGGCCTGCCTCCTCGCCCCGGGCATCCTCACTTATACGATCGCGCGGCTCCTGCTCGGGTGACGTCGGGGTGCCCGCGTCGCTCAGTAGACGATCTGTCTCTTATACACATCTCCGAGCCCACGAGACGGACTCCTATCTCG
>CALLZC010000075.1 GCA_937858995.1 uncultured Nostocoides sp. | reverse complement strand
TAGCCCAAGCCTGCCCGAAACCGCCTGTAGAGCCCGGAAACCAGGGCTCGTGACACGAAATCCGCTGTCCACCAGGCTTACTGGCGACCCACACCCCGTCCGAAACTGACCCGAGCGCCCGGGCCCCCGATAATCAGCGATTCCCTAGTGCTCGCTGGTGTCGCCCGCGCGGTCAACGAACCCCTGGCGCGCGCGGACTTGCCAGATGCGTCTCCGTATGAGCAAACTTGGTCGTCAACCAATTTGGTACGCGGTCTTGTGGGCCGTGAAAGGAACGACCATGCGAGCCGCTAGCGCCAGCCACACCGGCATCCCCGAAGTCGCCCCGAAGCGCAGCGTCGCTCCGGGCGACCTGGCACGCCGGACTCTCCTCTCTGGCGCCGGAGGGTCAACCCTGGGTCTGGCTCTGGCTGCCTTCGCCGGGACCGAACTTCTCGCGTCGAGCAGTGCCTGGGCCGCCGCGCCGTATGCCGTTCCGGGAGAGGACCTGCCGATCAAGCGCACCTGGATGGCGTGGCCGTCGAGCACCGCCATCTGGGGCAACCTGCTCAGCGGGATCCAGGCCGATATCGTCAAACTCGCCAACGAGATCGCCAAGTACAACCCAGTCATCCTGTGCGCAGACGGCGCAGCCCATGCCGCAACTGCCCGCAGTCGCGTGAGCTCGGCGGTCACGGTTCTGAGTTCGATTCCGGTCGATGACTGCTGGATGCGAGACACCGGTCCCAACTTCCGAGTCGACCCCTCTGGGGCGCTCGACGCCTTCAGCCTCAACTTCAACGGCTGGGGCAACGAGCAGGCTCACGGGAAGGACCGCTTGGTAGCGGGGCGCATCGCGGCATACCTCGGCATTCCTCTGGCAACGGCGACCGTGACCGGCGAGGGCGGGGGAGTCATCTACGACGGCGACGGGACCCTGATCGCCAACAATCCGTGGGGCAGCAAGCTTTGCTGTAGCGACAACGGCGGGGCTTAGTCTCCTCGTGGCAAGCAAGGGTTGGGTGAGCGCTGAAGTGTTGGGTTGGCCTTGGGCCGTGTCACTACTTACGGTCTTCGCCGTTTTGCTGTTTTCAATCTTTGCGGCCGGGGTCGCCACTATACAATTCGCCAAAGCTCCATCTCGAGCGGCCGAGGATGGTTACCAAAAGATCGAGTGATTCTGGGACAAGCGTGACGAGTGCGTTCGCCACGTAGTATCCCGGCAGTGCGATCACGCTAACTGGCAGCGACAGTAGCGCTGCCAGGAGAATTACAGCGGTCGATTCAGCAACGAAACCGACCGTAGCGACAGCGGCCACGGTCAGGACGTATGCCGATGAGATCCACTTCTGTGAGGTCGTTCGCGGACATGAGGTACTCCAGCTGCGGAGAGCGCTTTGTGCCGTGGCCATTCTGGTCATGTCGGCCTCCTCATTGCTGTCACGGCTGGGATGGGTGGGGGATCCGACCTGGCTGCGACTTGACATAATGTAGCTTATCGGCGTTGTCCAGGGCGTTGCGTTCAGCGCCAAATGGGCACCGCCCTTGTGGCACCCAACTAGACCTTGCGCCACACCGAAACGTGACCGCGGCTGGTGGCCAGGAACGGGCCGCCAACCCAGTCGGCTGATCGGGACTCCAGCTTCAGGCCAGCTAGCTGGGCCATCAAGTCAGGAGGCGCTGGATGGGCGGCACCCAAAGCTCGATCACGAAACGACCCCCCGGCCGGAGATGGTTCGCGGCGTGCCTGAAGCACTGCACCTGCTCCGCCTGCGTCCGCAGGTTCGAGATGCTGTTCCACACGAGGAAGACCACCGAGAAGCTCCCGGCGCCTGGGGCCATGGTGGTGGCCATATCGCCGACGATCACCGGCAGCTCGCCCTCGCCGACCTTTAGACGGAGCTGGGCCACCATCGCCGCTGACAGCTCGATGCCCGTGACGGGGACGCCGCGCGCCGCCAACGAGATCCCCACTCGCCCCGTCCCAATGGCAAACTCCAGCGCCGGACCGCCGTCGGCCAGCCGCTCGAGGAAATCGACCGTTGGGTCCAGAACCTCCGGCTTGAAGTACTCAGCCCCGTCCGCGTCATACGTGGCGGCATCCTCTTCGTCCCACACGTCGCTGCTGCTCACCACGTCGGTCAGCGTCCCACGGCGCCCGCCCACGCAGCGAGCCCATTTCGTGGGCGAGTGGACTACGCGAACCGGGCCGGGTCGCCGGCACCGATGCGAAGCACTTCCGGGGTGCCCGAGGAGAAGTCCACGACGGTGGTCGGTGCTGACCCGCACTCGCCGGTGTCAATCACCGCGTCCACCGCATGGTCCAACTCGGCCTTGACCAACCAGCCTTCGGTCATCGGCTCGCTCTCCCCCGGCAGGATCAAGGTGCTGCTGAGCAGTGGTTCGCCGAGTTCCGCCAACAGGGCCTGCACGAAACGACCCTCGGGGATGCGCACGCCGATGGTCTTCTTCTTGGCGTGCAGGAGCTTTCGCGGGACCTCCTTGGTCGCCCCCAGGATGAAGGTATAGGGCCCCGGGGTGGCTGCCTTGACCGCCCGAAAGACGGCATTGTCAACGAAAACGAACTGCCCCAGCTGCGCAAAGTCCTTGCAGACGACCGTGTAGTGGTGCTTGTCGTCCAGGCGTCGGATCGCCCGGATGCGTTCCTTCGCATCCTGGTTGCCCAAGGTGGCGCCCAAGGCGTACCCCGAGTCGGTCGGATACGCGACCAGCCCACCCTCGCGTAGCACGTCTACGACCTGGCGCAGGGCGCGGGGTTGGGGATCGACGGGGTGGATGTCCACGAGGCGAGCCATATGGTGCAGCGTAGGCGGCTAACGGCTCCCCCGCCGCCCCAATCCGGGGTGAGGCCATGTCAGCGGGCAACGACTGGAGCTGATCACTCAGCTGCCGATCAGAGCCTGCAGTTGCGCGCCGAGCGCACCCTCGTCCCCCTCGACACGCACCACCTTGCTGCGGGAGGTGGCGCCCCCGACGATGGTGATGGCCCGCGGCCGCACGCCAAAAGCGGTGGCGAGCGCCCGGCATACGGCCTCATTGGCCCGGCCATCGACCGCGGGCGCGGTCACGGCGACCACCAGGGCGTCGGCGCCATACCGACCGCCCACCCGGGTGCGCGAGGCACCCGGTTTGACCCGGACGGCGAACTGCATACGGCATTGTCACCCGTACGCTGGGCCCACCATGGACTGCAGCTACTTCGACGCCGGTGTCTGTCGCTCGTGCACCCTCATGGGGACGCCCTACGAGGCACAACTGGCCACCAAACAGGCGAGCGCGGCCGCAAGCCTCTCCCAGCACGTGCCTGACCACCTGTGGACGCACCCCTACGCGAGCCGGGAGTCCGGCTTCCGCAACAAGGCCAAACTCGTTGTGGGCGGGCACCCCGGCGCCGTGACTCTCGGCATTCTCGACGGCACCGCTCACGGTGTCGACCTGCGCGAATGCGGACTCTACGAGCCCGGGCTGCAGGCGGTCATCCCCCCGCTCGCCGAGCTCGTGGATCACCTGCGGCTCCTGCCGTATGACGTGCGCCGGGCCCGCGGCGAACTCAAGCATGTGCTGCTCACCCACTCCGGCACGGGCGGGACGATGGTCCGGTTCGTCCTGCGCAGCACCGCGCAACTCTCCCGGATTCGGGACGTGCTCCCCCGCATTCCCGAGCACCTACCCGATGTCCGCGTGGTCTCGGCGAACCTGCAACCCGAGCACAAGGCGATCATCGAGGGACCGCAGGAGATCGTTCTCACTGGGGCGAACAGCATTCCGCTGGACGTCGCCGATGTCCGGCTCCATCTGCGGCCCAACACCTTCTTCCAGACCAATACGGCTGTGGCACAAGGCCTGTACGAGCAGGCACGCGACTGGTGCGCGCAGGTCCAGCCGCGGGTGATCTGGGATCTCTATTGCGGCGTCGGGGGCTTCGCCCTCGCCCTGGCGGCACCCGACCGCGAGGTCCTGGGGGTGGAGATCGCCCCCGAGGCGATCGCCTCCGCGCGTCGCAGCGTCCGGGAACTCCCCGAGGGCCCGGGCATGATTCGCTTCGAGGTGGGCGACGCGCTCGACGTTATCGGCCAACCGGGTTGGCCGGCAGCGGATCTCGTCGTCCTCAACCCGCCCCGACGCGGCGTCGGCGCCGAGCTATGCGCGGAACTCGAGCGCCGCGCACCGGAAACCATCATCTATTCGAGCTGCCACCCCGCGTCCTTGGCCCGCGATCTTGATCTCCTGGCCGGATATGAGGTGGGCGCAGCCCGGCTCTTCGACATGTTCCCGCAGACCACGCACTGCGAGGTCATGCTGCTCCTGCGGCGTCGCCCAGCCAGCGCCGTCTAACCCAGCGCCGCGATCGCCGCGTCGTAGTCGGGCTCGATGGTGATGTCCGAGACGAGTTCTGTGTAGGCGACCGCGCCCGAGTCGTCCAGCACCACGACCGAGCGGGCGAGCAGGCCCCGCATCGGGCCGTCGGTCATTGTCACGCCATAGGCGGATCCGAAGTCGCTACGGAAGCTGGAGGTCGTGACGACATCCGCGATCCCCTCGGCGCCACAGAAGCGTCCCAACGCGAACGGCAGGTCGGCCGAGACACACACGACACTCGTGTTCTCCAGGCCGGAGGCCAACTCGTTGAACCGGCGAACGCTGGTCGCGCACACCCCCGTGTCGACGCTGGGAAAGATGTTGAGCACGATGCGGCGTCCGGCGAAGTCTGCCAGTGCGACATCTTTTAGGTCGGCGCCGGTGACGACGAAGTCGGGAGCGACACTGCCGGGCGCCGGGAGTTCGCCGATGGTGGTGACGGGATTGCCTCGCAGGGCGGTAGTAGCCATGACACGAGTTCTAGCACGGTCCGGGCCCTCGCGGCGGCGCCCGCTCATCCCGATCGGTGCAGGCCGCCGTTCATGCTGCCGAGGCCCGCTGGGCTAGGGCCATGTTCAGCGATCGACGACCCACCAGGCCGCAAAGGGAGGCAACCAGATGAACCCGTCCTCACCGATCGCGACGGCATGGTCATTGCCCAGCGCATTGACGGGGTTGCGGAAGCCAATCGACTCGAACTCCATCCCCGGGAACGGCCGCCAATCCTCGGTGACGTTGTAGATCGCCAGCATCGAGCCGGACGGATGGGTGCGCAAGGTCGCCAGCAGTCCACGATCGACATGCTCGCCGAAGACCAGCGATTCGGCGCTGGCATGCAGCTGGGGCAATCCGGCCCGCACGCGACCCAGATGCACCAGACCTTGGAAGATCTTCCCCGCGTCGGTGCGCAGGTCCGAGCGCTGCGCCGCCACGTCCCAATCGAGCCGTGGCCGGTGCGCCCACCGATTGTCGCCCTCGTGACCCGCCTCCTGTGCCCACTGCGGGTCGTTGGGCATCCCAAGCTCGTCGCCGGACCAGATCACCGGTATGCCGCCCCAGCCATACGCGAGCGCGTTCAGCAAGAAGATGCGCGCCAGGGCTTTCTCGCGTTCGTGATCGTCGCGAGCAGCCCCCAGACCGGCCAGCGCCGCGGCCGTGCCGCTCGTGCGCTTGTCGCCCGTGGCTTCGTTGAACTGGAAGACCAGACCCCTCCCCCACGACTCCGGGACCTGCCCGGCATACCAATCAGCGAGGAACCGTCGGTGCCAAAAGCCGTTGAGTCCCAACGCCGCTGCGTCGCGATCATCGATTGCCCAGCCAATATCGTCATGGCAACGCACATAGGTGATCCAGGTGCCGCTCGACGGGGTCCGGGGCAGCGCGCGCAGGGCCAGCCGGGCCAGTTCGGCGTCGCCGGCCGCAATCATCGACCACCCCTGCACCATGAGCGAGTTGTGGTACGCCAGATCGCTCACCTGCCCGACATACGGACCGATCCCCAGATACTGGATCAAGTCCCGCGGTCCGACGATGGCCTCCGCTTTGAAGACCAAGGCGGGCGCGGCCATTCGAGCCAGGGCCCGCAAGACCGACGTGAGGGCGTGCACCTCGGGTTGGTTCTGGCAGTCGGTGCCCATCCGTTTCCAGGTGAAGGCGATGGCGTCCAGCCGCAGCACCTCGACCCCCAGGTTGGCCAGGAACAAGATGATGTCCACATATTCACCGAGCACCGCGGGGTTGGACCAGTTGACATCCCACTGCCAGGAGTTGAAGGTCGTCCAGACCCAGCCCTGGGCTTGCTCGTCCCAGGTGAAGCTGCCCGGCGCGAAGTCGGGGAAGATCTCCGGCAGCGAACGCTCGTAGGCGTCCGGCGTCTCCCGATCCGGATAGATGTAGAAATAGTCGCGGTATGCCGGGTCGCCGGCCTGCGCCTTGCGCGCCCATTCGTGTTCTCGGGCAACATGATTCAGCACCAAGTCCATGACGAGCGACATGCCGCGCTCGCGCAAGGCGGTGGCCAGGTCGCGCACATCGTCGATCGTGCCCAGATCGGGCCGGACGGAGCGGTAGTCCGCCACGGCATACCCGCCGTCGTTGTCGCCGTCGCGAGGGCGCAGCAGCGGCATGAGGTGCAGATAGCTGACACCGAGCTCGCCGAGGTAGTCGAGCTTGCTGGCGACCCCACGCAGATCACCGGCGAACCGTTCTGTGTAACACGCGTAACCGATCATCGTCGGTTGCTGCAGCCAGTTCGGCGTGAGCAAGCGCATCCGATCCAGGCGCCGCAGCTCGGGTGCGCGATCGCGATAGCCGATGGCCGCCCGACGGATCAGGTCGACGCTCAACTCGTCGGCGGCCTCGGCACCGAAGAGCGCGACCAGCCCATCGTGCAAGGTGCTCCCATAGCGCTCGACCCTGAGTGCGAACTCCTCCTGCAGCAACGGGTCCAAGCCCCCGAGGACCTCGGTGGCTGCTGCGTGCACATCGGTTGGGGCGCCTGACATGTGGCACATTCAAGCACTCGCACCGCCTACCGGGCAGTCACCGCCTCAGGGCGTGGCGGGCGCGCGCTCCATCGTGACCTCAGCGCCGATCTGGACGGTCCGCGAAACCGTGCACAGCCGGTCGTGGCTCATCGCGATGGCCTTGGGGAGCATCGCCCGCGCCCGATCACCAGCCTCTCCCTCCGGAAACTCCACCCCGAAGCGAACCACGATGTCCTGCAGGCGATTGCCGGCCTCGTCGCGAACCTTTGTGCCGCTGGCGCGCACCTCGAAGGACTCGGGCTCCGCGCGCTTCACCGTGATCAGGTCGACATCGATGGCGCTGCAGCCCGCAATCGCGACCAGCAACAGCTCCACCGGGGTGAAGTTGGTGTCTGCGCCGGACCCGAACTCCACAACGCCGCCCCGCACGTTCGTGGCCCGGAACTCACCCTTGTCGACCCGGGAGATGCTGATTTCTCGGTGCCCTAGGCCCGGGCCGTCGCTCGCAATAGTGCTCATGACAGGCAAACCTAGCGGCGGGTGTGCCGCGACCGCATACCTTTGGCCGTATGACGGCGCACCCACCCTCCGAGGCCCCCGTCGGCCGCCTAGTCCTGCTGCGCCACGGCGAGACCGCCTGGTCTCGATCCGGCCAGCACACCGGCCGGACCGACATTCCCCTCACCGAGCACGGCGAGGACCTGGCGCGTGCCGCGGGCAACCTGCTCGCCGGGCACACGTTCGGCCTAGTGCTGGCCTCGCCGCTGCAGCGCGCATGGCGCACCGCCGAACTCGCTGGATTGACCGCGGAGCGCGAAGACAACCTCGTCGAGTGGGACTACGGCGCGGCCGAGGGCCGCACAACGGCCGAGATCCGGGCCGACGTCGGTTATGCCTGGTCCGCCTTCACGCACGGCGTCACCCCAGGGAAGACGCCAGGTGAGAGCATCGAGGAGGTGGCCGCGCGCATGGCGCTGGTCTTGGCGCGGGTCACGCCAGTTTTGCGGGAACGCGACGTTGCACTGGTCGGGCACGGCCACGCCTTGCGCATCCTGACCTCGGTCTTCCTGCGCCAAGAGGTGCGCTTCGCCGCCCAACTGCTCTTGGACGCGGGCTCGGTGAGCGTGCTGCGCTATGACAAGGAGTTCCCGGCCGTTCACACCTGGAACCGACTCCCCAGTCTCGTCTGAGGACGATGTGAGGCGAGCGGCTGGCCGGCGCTAGCGGCTGGCCGGCGCGATCAGGGCTCGGGTGACCACTCGTGAACGGGGATATTGGCATGCACATTGGTGATGTATCGCTCGAGCATGCCCCGCAGGGCCATGGGGCGATCCAACCCACCGGCTTCCAGCCGATCGACCATCGCGCACTGCCATACGGAGCCGTTGACGCCGGTGAGGCACCGGCCCTCGATCACCCCGAGGTAGCGATCCCGCACCCGGTCGGAGACGCCCCACTCGGTGAGCCCCTCGTGGGCCATCGGCAGCAAATGACGCAGCACCAGTTCATCGGCGCGCACCTCACCGAAGCCCGGCCAGTAGATGCGGGCGTCGATGCCGTCGCGGGCGCACCGGCGGAAGTTCTCCTCGGCGGCCGCGAAGCTCATGCGCGTCCATACGGGCCGCTCGTCGTTCGCCAGGCTGCGGACCACGCCGTAGTAGAAGGCCGCATTGGCCAGGACGTCGATCATGGACGGTCCGGCCGGCAGGACCCGGTTCTCTACCCGCAGGTGCGGCTTGCCGTCGACAACGTCATAGATGGGACGGTTCCAGCGGTAGACGGTCCCATTGTGCAGCCGCAGCTCCGGCAACTGGGGCGCGATGCCAGCCTCCAGCAGGGCGATAGGGTCCTCGTCGCTGCACTCGGCCAGCAGCGTCGGGAAGTAGCGGACGTTCTCCTCGAAGAGGTCGAAGATCGAGGTGATCCAGCGCTCGCCGAAGAAGACTCGCGGCCGCACCCCTTGGTTTTTCAGCTCGATGGAGCGTGTGTCCGTGGCCTGCTTGAAGAGCTCGATGCGGGTTTCGGAATGTAGGCGCTTGCCGAAGAAGTAGGGCGAATTGGCCCCAACCGCGAGTTGCGGCCCGACGATCGCCTGCGCGGCATTCCAGTAGTCGGCGAAGTCCGCGGGCGCCACCTGGAGGTGAAGTTGCATCGATGTGCAGGCCGATTCGGGGGCGATGGTGTCGCTATAGGTGTTGACCCGCTCCCCCGTCGGCCCCTCGATGTCGAGGTAGATGTCCTCGCCGCGGGCATAGAAGATCGAGTCGTTGAGGGCCGTGTAGCGGTTGTTGGCGGTGATCCAGTCGCCCTCGAAGTGCTCAGGCATGATCGTGGGCAGGATCCCGATGGGCACGATCCGGGCGTGCGCCTGATGGGCCTTGGTCTCCGCGTTGTTCAACGAACGCCGCAGGTCCTCCTCGAGCTCCAGCGCCGAGTCGCCGGGCAACGGCCGCGGGCTGACGTTCATCTCGATGTTGTATTGCGCCAGTTCGGTCTGGAAGTCGCTGTCGGCGATGGCAGCGAGCACTTCCAGGTTGGCGAACCGGGGCTGGAACTGCTCGTCCACGAGGTTGAGCTCCAGCTCCATCCCCGTCATCGGACGCTCGAACTCGAAACGACTGCTGGCGAGCATCCGCTCGAAGACGTCAAGGTTCTGACGCACCTTCTCGCGGTACCGCTGACGCTCTTCGCGGCTGTAGGTCTTCGCCTCGACTTCGACACCCATGGGCACACCCAACCACAGCGCTGCCACCCTGGCCACGCGGGCCGAGGGATTTCTTAACAGGTGGCCAGGCGGCGCACCGCCGCAGATCCCTCAGGGTGTCGGTGCTCTCTCCTAACCTCCTGAGGTATGCGGTTCCTGCACACCTCCGACTGGCATCTGGGGCGCGCCTTCAATGGCGTCGGCCTACTCGATGCCCAGGCCGGCGTGCTCGATCATCTGGTGGCGACCGCGGTGTCCGAGCGCGTCGGCGCCGTTGTGGTCAGTGGCGACATCTATGACAAGGCGCTGCCCAACCCCGACGCGGTCGCCCTGCTGTCCGAGACACTGGGGCGGCTGGTCGATGCCGGGGTGGCGGTCGTGCTGACCAGCGGCAATCACGACTCGGCAATCCGGCTCGGCTTTGCCTCCGGGCTGCTGGCCCGCTCCGGGGTGCACATCCGCACCACTGTGCCGTGCGCCGCGGACCCGGTGGTCATCGACGGTGTGGCCATCTATCCCCTGCCCTATCTCGAGCCGGCGCTCGCGGCCGAGCCGCTGGGTGCGGGTGAGCGCACCCATGCCGCGGTCCTGCGCGCGGCGCTCGCACCCATCCAGGCCGACATCCGGGACCGCGGGCTGCCCAGTGTTGTGATGGCCCACGCCTTCGTCACCGGAGGTGCGGGGTGCGAGTCCGAGCGCGACATCTCCGCGGGCGGCGTGAGCGCCGTCCACCCCGATGTCTTCGCGGGCATTTCGTATGTTGCGATGGGTCACCTCCACGGCCGCCAACAGGTCGCCGACACTGTCCGATACAGCGGATCCCCGGTCGCGATGTCCTTCGGGGAGGCCAACCACGTCAAGGGGTACACCCTGGTCGACCTTGGCGCCGACGGCGCCGCCAGCGTTCAGCTCGTGGCGGCCCCGGTCGCGCGCCCCCTGGCCGTGCTGCGCGGCCCGCTGGCCGAGCTCCTTGCCGATCCCCGTCATACTCCTGCCGAACGCGCCTGGGTGGCCGCAACCCTGACTGACCCCACGCGACCCCTGGGCGCGATGGAGACGCTGCGGCGGCGCTTCCCCCACGCCATCAAACTGGACTGGGCACCCGAGGGCGCCGTCACGCAGGCCTCGCGACCGTATGCCGCACGGCTGGCCGACCGGGACGACCTCGAGGTGTGCTGCGATTTCCTGCAGCACGTGCGCGGCGGGGTCAGCGCCGGACCGGCCGAACGGCGCCTCCTGCGCGCCGCCTTGGAAGGCTCGCGCCTGGCCCGTGCGCAACGGAACGGCGAGGGCAACGCGGCGCGGCCTCGCACGCCGCCGGTGCGGCATGACGACGAGGTGGCCTGATGCGGCTGCATAGCCTGACCCTGGAGGCATTCGGGCCCTTCGTCGAGCCGCAGCGGATCGACTTCGATGCCCTCGGCGCCCATGGGCTCTTCTTGGTGCACGGCCCGACCGGCGCCGGCAAGACGAGCATTCTCGACGCCGTGTGCTTCGCGCTCTTCGCCCTGTCTCTTATACACATCTCCGAGCCCACGAGACGGACTCCTATCTCGTATGCCGTCTTCTGCTT
>CALLZC010000074.1 GCA_937858995.1 uncultured Nostocoides sp. | reverse complement strand
CCCGCCACGCGCCGACCCGCCACGCGCTCATCCGCCGGTCAGCTGACCAGGTCGAGTGCCCCGTACTCGCGCAATCGCGCGGCCAGCTGCCCCACGTGATAGCGGGTATCGCCGTAGGTGTGCTCGAACTCGGTCAACCGGGCGGTCCGATGCCCCACGGCATACTCGGCAGTCATGCCGATGCCGCCGTGCAATTGGATGGCCTCCTGGCCGATGTGTCGGCCGGCCTTGCCCGCCGTGACCTTCATCCGGGAGATGCTCACCGCGTCGTCCGGGTTCTCGGCCAGGCTCATCGCCGCGAAATACACGGCGCTGCGGGCCAGCTCGAGCGAGGTGTACATGTCCGCGGCCCGCTGGGTGAGCGTCTGGAACTTCATCAACGGCACGCCGAACTGCTTGCGCGACTTCAGATACTCGACGGTCATGGTCAGCGCCGACTCCATCGCACCCACGGCCTCACCGGCGAGGACCAGCGTGCCGAGGTTCACCGCCCGCTGCACCTGGGTTGCGTCGCCGACGACACGGCGAGCGGACTGGCCCGCCAGGTCCAGCCGCGCACCCGTGAAACTCGGGTCTTCGAGGACGAAGATCCCGACCTGGGCACCATCGAGGGCCGTGGTGACCACGGCCCGGGCGTCCGCGGCATACGGCACCGGCTCGCGAACCCCGGTCAGAGCATCACCGGTGGCGCGCACGCCATGCGGCGTGGGCGACCAGGCGCGGCCCGGCTCGAAGAGGGCCGGCACCACCAGGGTCGTGCCCTCGATCGCCGCAGCGACCAGGTCGTCGCTGCCGAGCAGCGTTGCCGCCGTGAGCATCTCGCTGTATGCCGTGCGCTCACCAACACGCCCCAGCTCACTGGCGACGACCATGGCCTCGATCGGTCCGGCGCCCATCCCGCCGACGGCTTCCGCAAAGGGCAGACCCAGAGCGCCGAGCTCGGCGAGCGCCTGCCACAACTTGACATTGTGTTCGACCGCGCCGGCCACCGGCTCGCTCTTGTGCCGGGCGATGGCCTCGCGGGCCGCCTCGCGCAGGGAGTTCTGATCGTCAGAGAAGGTGAAATCCATGGTTGCTCAGCCCTTCAGCCCGAGAATTCCGCTGGCGATGACACTGCGCTGGACCTCATTGGAGCCACCGTAGATCGAGGCCTTGCGGAAGTTGAGATAGACCGGGGTCGCCGTGTGCGCCCAGTCGGGGACCGCACTGTCCGGGCTCAGCCCCCAGCTCAGCGAGGACGGCCCGGCGATGTCGGCAATGAGTTCCAGCACCTCTTGCTGCAACTCACTGCCGCGCAACTTCAGGATCGAGGAGGCCGGGTCGGGCTTCCCGCCGTGGGAGGTCGCCGCAACCCGCAGGACGGTCAGCTCCAGCGCGGCGAGATCGCACTCCAATTCGGCGATCCGGGCGGCGACGAGCGCGTCATCCAGCAGCGTCCCGTCACCCGAGGCGACGCTGCCGGCATACTCCTTGGCGGCGGCGAGCTTGCGCTTGATCCAGCCCGTCGGGGCCACCCCGACGCGCTCGTTGCCGAGCAGGAACTTCGCGTAGTCCCAGCCGCGGTTCTCCTCGCCCACCAACTGATCCACCGGGACGCGGACATTGTCGAAGAAGACCTCGTTGACCTCGTGCCCACCATCGATGAGCTGGATCGGCCGCAGCGTCACGCCCGGGGAGTTCATCTCGATCAGGAGCATCGAAATGCCCTGCTGGGGGCGCTCGGCGTCCGGGTTGGTGCGCACCAGGTTGAAGATCCAGTCGGCGTGCTGCCCGAGGGTGGTCCAGGTCTTCTGCCCGTTGACGACATACTCATCGCCGTCGCGCACCGCGGTCGTGCGCAAGGACGCGAGGTCGGACCCGGCTTCGGGCTCGGAGAAGCCCTGGCACCACCAGATGTCGAGGGCCGCCGTGGGCGGCAGGAAGCGCTCCTTCATCTCCTGGGAGCCGAAGGCGGCAATGACCGGGCCGATCATGTTGGCGTTGAACGCCAGCGGCGGCGGCACATTGGCCAGCTGCATCTCATCGAGCCACAGGTAGCGCTGCACGTCGCTCCAGTCCTGGCCACCCCACTCGATCGGCCAGTACGGCACGGCATACCCAGCCGCATGTTGGATGCGGTGCGACGTGGCGATGTCGTCCTGGTCCAGTTCGATCCCGGCGGCGACCTTGTCGCGGATGTGCTGGGGGATCTGGGTCGTGAAGAACTCCCGCAGTTCGCGGCGGAAGGCCTCCTCCTGCGGGGTCAGGCGACGCTCCATCGGGTGCCTTTCGTCAGTGTCACGGCTCGCCGGCCCTGGCCGGTCGCTGACACCATTGAACAACGCTCCGGTGAGCGAGCGCTCACTTAGTCCGTATGACGTTGGGCACGGTCAGCCCCCGTCCTGACCCCGCGGCAGGACCAGACGGCCGCTGGCGGCGTCGACGAGCGGACGGTTCCCCAGCGGTGCCGCAAGGTCGATGCGCACCGGCGTGATGACGAGGTTGGCCGTGCACACTTCCGAGGTGGTGCGCGCGCTCCCCCCGACGATCACCACATCGGATTCTTCACGAACCAGACCCTTGTGGTCCGCGTCGCAGGCGCCGCTGCCCAGGCCGATCGTGATGCGGGTGCCGTCGATCGCCTGCAACTCCATGGCCGATTGCATGCCCGGGGCCTCCCAGGAACTCACCTCGGGGGTTCGCCAGCCGCCCAGGTCCTGCGGTGCCACGGCCAGAACGTAGAGGGGATCGGCCAGGCCGCCGCCGGTGAACTCCCAATAGGGCAGGTCGACCGTGCCCCGGTTGGTCAGGGTTTCCCGCTCCACCAGTTCGGCGGCGTCGAGGGCCAGCGCGCACCGCTCGGTCGGACCGCACGGCATAGCGATCGCTTCCCCTGCGGCCCCGGCCGCGCTGCTCAGCCGCACCACCCGAGTGCTCCCGTCGGCGAACCGTAGCGTGGCGGGCTCGGGCGCCACGCCCTTGAAACCGGGATTGTGCTCGTCGTGCAGGCACACCACGTCGGGCAGCAGCTGCGCCATCACCC
>CALLZC010000073.1 GCA_937858995.1 uncultured Nostocoides sp. | reverse complement strand
TTTTCAAGCAGAAGACGGCATACGAGATAGGAGTCCGTCTCGTGGGCTCGGAGATGTGTATAAGAGACAGCCCGGGACCGGCGCGCGTGGAAAGCATTCTGCTGCGGCAAGGTTCGTCCGCGACCCAGACCGAGACACGCCTGTGGCAGCGCGACGAGCGGACGGGAGAGGAGACGATCCGGGGCGTCCAGCTCTCGGCGTATGGCCTGCCGCGAGCCTCCGCTGTCGATCTGCCGGCGGCCCGCCCGGCGCAGGCTCCCCCCGACCCGGATCGCCTGGTGGCTCTGCCCTGTCTTCCCGGGTTCACACCCGACTTCTTTGCGCACGTTGACTTGCGGGTCGCCAGCGGTAGCGTGCCGTTCACCGGCAGCCCGACCGGCGATCTCAGCGGCTACATGCGGTTCCGGGACGCGCCGCGGCGGGTGGATCTGCCGCACTTCATCGCCCTGGTCGATGCCTGGCCACCGGCGGTTGGGCAGTGTCTGCGCTTCCCAGCGGCCATGAGCACCCAGACCTGGACTCTCGAATTGCTCGCCGAGCCCACCGGGCCGGCGGACCAGCATTGGCTGTATGAGGTGGTGACCGATGCCGCACACGACGGCTATGCGCACTCGCACGCCCGGGTCTTCACCGCGACGGGAGACCCGGTAGCCATCTCGCGCCAGAGCATCGCCATCTTCGGCTGACGCAGCCGCCCGGGCTCAGCAGCAGTCGACGGCCAGCAGCGCGGACAGGCTGCCAAGCACTTCGGGCTCAATCCAGTAGAAGACGTAGGTTCCGCGGCGCTCGCTGCCGACTAGCCCGGCCTCCCGCAGGGTCTTCAGGTGGTGGGAGATGGTGCCTGACGACAGCTCGAAGAGTGGGCTGATCTCACATACGCAGACCTCCGGCGCGGCCGCGATCAGTGATGCCAGGCGCAGCCGGACCGGATCCCCCAGGGCCTTGAAGATGGGAGCCAGCCGTTCCGACTCGGCCACGCTCACCGGGGTCTTGGCCAGGGCGCAGCAGGCCGCCGCGGTGGCCGGCTCACGGCCGGCGGGGGCCAGGGTGTCGAGGCGCGTCATACCTCTATCTTGACAGATATCGAATCAGAGGTCCACACTGCTGCTGTTGTTTCGACATTCATCAAGACAAGGAGTCTCCATGTCCCCACTGACGAACGATCAGGTGCGCGAGGCCGTCCGGGAGCGGTATGCCGCTGCGGCCACCGCCCACCGCACCGCGCCGGCGACTTCCGGGTGCGGGTGCGACGCGGGCTGTTGCGGCGACGCCGGTCACGATGAGCGCGCGGTCGCGAGCAGCTGCTGCGCACCGACCTGTTGCGCCCCAACGCCTTTCGAGGCAATCGATCCCATCACCAGCGGGCTGTATGACGAGGCCGATGTCCCGTTCGACGCCGCACTTGCCGCCTCGCTCGGCTGCGGAAATCCCAGCGCGCTGGCTGAGTTGAGTCCCGGCGAGGATGTCCTGGACCTCGGTTCTGGCGCGGGGCTCGACGTCCTCCTCTCGGCGCGGCGGGTCGGCCCGGCCGGGACGGCATACGGCCTGGACATGACGCCGGAAATGCACGAGCTGGCGCAGCAGAACCGAGCCGACGCGGGGATCGACAATGCGCACTTCCTGCTCGGGACCATCGAGCAGGTACCCCTGCCCGATGCCGCTGTTGACGTCGTGATCTCCAACTGCGTCATCAACCTCGCCGCCGACAAGGATGTCGTCTTGCGTGAGGCCTTCCGGGTGCTTCGTCCGGGCGGCCGCTTCGCGGTCTCCGACATTGTCTTCCTGACGCAGATTCCGGAGCAGTTGCGAGGCGTCGCGACGCTGTGGACCGGCTGCATCTCGGGGGCCCTGCGGGACATCGACTATGTCGACAAGCTCACCGCCGCGGGCTTTGCCAACGCATCGGTGGAGGTAACCCGCACCTACGATCGGGAGGCCATCGCCGCGCTAGCCACCCAGTTGGACGCTGCCGCTTTGCCGGCGACGATGACCCTGGATGAGGCGATCGACGCCCTCGCGGGAGCCGTGGCCAGCGCCTTCGTGCGCGCCACCAAACCCTGATCCGGATCGGGCGGTGCCGCCGGGCGAATGAGTAGGTCAATCGCTGTTCTGGCAGCGATTGACCTACTCAATGGCGAAGGCGCGCGACGCGGGGTGCGTCAGCTCGGCTTCGGCGCCCCTGGACGGGCGTACCGGAGCCAGGTGATGACGACGCACATGATCGCGTAGACGACGCCGACCCAATAGAACGGCACAGCACCCAACAGATTGAGCCCCACGCCGAAGATGAAGGGCCCGAATGCGGCGATTGCTGCCGTCCACCCGATGACGCCGCCCGCTTGACGACGCTCGAAGATCATCGGCATCTGCTTGAAGGTGGAGGCGTTGCCAATGCCGGCGAAGAGGAAGATCGCCAACATGCCCCACAGGAAGTGGGTGAAGCCGCCGTGCAGCGCCGCGGCCGAGGACAGGTCAGGCGTCAGGGCAGGGATCGTGTAGATGATCGAAGCGATCAAACCCAGTCCCGAGATCAGCGACCAGATGGCTCCGCCCATCTTGTCGGTGAGCGGCGAGAAGAGCACGCGGGCGCCCGCTCCGATCAACGGCCCCAAGAAGACGTACTTCACCGGGTCTGGCAGGGCGTAGCCCTCGATGAGAACCTGCGCCGCCGCCCCGGAGCCGGAGACGATCTGCGCATTCCCGGCGCCATAGAGGTTGGACATGAGCAGGCCGAACTGGGCGGACAGGCCGGAGAAGGTGCCGAAGGTCATGATGTAGAGCAGCGTCATGTACCAGGTGTCGGGGTTGCCGAAGATGTCGAATTGCTGGCGCACATTCGCGGTGATCGGCACCGACTTGAGCATCGTCCAGGCAAGCGCTGCCCCGATGACCATCAGCGGGATCCAGACGAAGGCGGCATTCTGGAACCACACGTCCTTGTCCGGCTTGCCGGGGGTCTTCATCACCTGGGACCCGCCAAAGATCGCCAGACCGGAGATCGCGATGAGATATGGGGTGAGCAACTGCACCAGCGAGACACCGAAATTGCCCAGGCCGGCCTGCAGGCCGAGCGCGGTCCCTTGCATCCGCCGAGGGAAGAAGTAGGACGTCGAGGGCATGAAGCCCGAGAAGGCGCCCCCACCGATCCCGGCCAGGAAGGCCAAGACCATCAGCTCCCAATAGGGAGCCGTCGGATGCTGCACACGCACCCCCCATCCCAGCGTGGATGCGATGAGCAGCAAGGTGGTGAGCGAGACCATCTTGCGGGTGCCCAGAATGGGTGGCATGACCATCCACGCCAACCGGAAGAGCCCGGCCGCGAGCCCCGGCATCGCGGCCATCCAGTAGAGCTGACTCTTGCTCCACGAGTACCCGAGGGCGTTGAGCTTGGGGATGATCGCGCTGGGCAGGAACCACGCAACGAAGGCGAGAGTCAGGCAGAAGGTCGTGATCCACAGGGTGCGCCACGCCAGGCCCTTGTCCCAGCTGGCCTCGTCCTCGGGATCCCAGGCTTGCAGCCATTCCCCGCCGGTGCGGGTGGGTGCGGTGCTCATGGGCTGGTTGCCCCTTTCTTGTCGGGAATCTGTATGCCGTGCAGCCACACGGCGATGTCGGTGCCGCTGTCGTGACGGCCTGGTCTAGCCGCTGACCGGCGCCTCGAGATGGCGGGCCAACTCCGGGGCCTCCTTGTGCAGCATGTGCACCACGGTCCAGTGCATCCACACGGCACAGGCGGCGGTGAGCAGGAAGAGGACGAAGAAGGTGCTGCTCGGGAAGCCGCTCCATTGCTTGGTGTAGGCGAACAGCGGCGGCAACACGAAGCCACCAAGCCCGCCGAACATCCCGACCAGGCCACCGACGGATCCGACATTGTCCGGGAAGTACTCGGGGATGTGCTTGTAGACCGCCGCCTTGCCGATCCCCATGGCGCATCCCAGGAGAAAGACCACGATGACGAACGGGGTCAGGGCCATGTTGTAGGTCAGGTGCTGCGACTGCGAACCATCAGGGTGAGCGATCACGAGATGCCCATTGGGCATCATCAGGATGCCGGTGGTCA
The DNA here is from genome assembly GCA_937858995.1 of uncultured Nostocoides sp. GTDB lineage: Bacteria > Actinomycetota > Actinomycetes > Actinomycetales > Dermatophilaceae > Nostocoides_A. The sequence continues at coordinate 8,973 of CALLZC010000073.1, read as the reverse complement.
CCAGCATGGCGCCGAACGTCCAATAGATCACGCGCCGGGCGCCGAATCGGTCGGAGAAGAAGCCGCCAACCGGGCGCAGAAGCGAGGCCGGGAAGATGAAGGTCGCCGTCAGCAGCGCTGCCGTCTTCAACTCGATGTCGAAGTTGTCGACGTAGTACTTGGGCAGCCAGGCCGACAGCGCCACATAGGCACCGAAGACGGCTGCGTAGTAGAGGCTGAAGCGCCAGACCCGGATGTGCCGCAAGGGCGCGAGCATGGCGCCCAGGGGCTTGCCTGCACCGGCGACCTTGTCCTGGCGGGGGACAATCGCGAAGGTCGCGATCGCCATCACGACCAGGGCGATGGTGTAGATAGCGGGGAAGATCCGCCAGCCGCCCTGGAAGATGCCGAAGTACACCTGCCCCGCCGTCCCGACGATGATCGCCGGGAAGAGCACGAGCAGCAGTTTGGTCACGGAGGCCCCGACGTTGCCGGCTCCGAAGACGCCCAGGGCGAAGCCCTGGTGATCCTTGGGGGTCCACGCGGAGTTCCATGCGATGCCCACGCTGAAGAGGTTGCCGGCGAAGCCGACGAGGAAGGCCAGGATGAGCAGTTGTTGATAGCCCTCGGCGCGGGTCAGAAAGAAGCAGGGAATCGCGGTCAGGAGCAGCATTGCGATCGTTACCTTGCGCCCGCCGATCCGGTCGGTCAGCATCCCCGCGGGCAACCGCCACAAGGATCCGTTCAGGACGGCCACGGCTGACAGCCAGGCGAGTTGCGGATCGGTGAGGTCGAGCTCCTTTTGGATCGGTACCCCCAGGATGCCGAACATCAGCCAGACGGCGAACATCAGCGTGAAGGCCAGGGTCGACATCACGAGCACCCTGGTGGCGCCGCTCGCGGACTCTTGCCGTGCCATTCCAACTCCTTTTAGAGGATCATAATCATCTTTAATATCTGCTCGCGAACGGTACTCCCGCCAGCCAGCATCCGCCCACTAAGGTACCCCTTAGTGACACCGGGCACCATCTGTGCTTGAATAAAACGGATACAAACCCGCCAAACTAGAGGGAGCATCGATGACCGACCAGGAGGGCGCAGCCGCCCTCGTGCTCCTCGCCTCCCCGATCCGACGCAAGATCGTCGAGGTGATCCGCGCGGCACACCGCACCCGGTCCGCGAGCCTGGGAGACTCGGCCCTCGGAGCAGACGGCCTATCCGCCGCCCAGATCGCCAAGAGCGTCGGGCTGCATGTGACAACGACCCGCTTCCACCTCGACCAACTCGTCGCGGCGGGCGTGCTCACCACGGCGACGCACAAGCACCCCGGTGCGGGTCGGCCCCGCAAACTCTTCGCGATCGCGGTGCACCCCACGTCTGCGGCAGACGATGTCGCGGCCACCCGGCTCCTGACGGGCCTGCTCACCGAGGCGTTCTCCGCGACCCGGGCCGAGCACCGAGTCCTCTCCCCGGACGAGGCGGGCTACCGATGGGCCCAAACGCATGTGCCCGTCACCGGCGCCCCTCCAGCACGGACGATCGGAGAGTGGGTGGGGCGGGTCGGTGGCCTGATCGACGTGCTCGAACGGTGGGGATACAGCGCGGACATCGCCACCACAGATAGCGGTCGCACCGCGCGGATCGAGTTGCCGAACTGCCCCTTCCGGGAGCTGGCCACCCTTCATACCGACGTCGTGTGCGGGATCCATCGCGGCCTGATCGCCGGCACGATGCACCAACTCGGCGAACCAGATACGGACGTCGAGCTCATTCCCTTCGCCGAGGGCAGCACCTGCCTGGCGCGCGTGCACCGAACCACCCCGTTCCCAACGGACCACGAGATGACCGCTCCCTCACCCTCACAGGAGAATTCCGATGACTGACCGAGGCCTGGACTCCCCGCTCGCCGATGCTCTCGTGGGCACGCGTCGGTTCTTCACCAAAGCTGAGGTGTCCGCCGACAAACGGAGCCTGTACGCGAAGGGTGGGCGCCAAGGGGATGCCTTCTATCGGGACCGATGGAGCCACGACAAGGTGGTGCGCTCGACGCATGGGGTGAACTGCACCGGCTCATGCTCGTGGAAGGTCTACGTCAAGGACGGGATCATCACCTGGGAGTCTCAGCAGACCGACTACCCCAGCACCGGCGCCGACAAGCCGGAGTATGAGCCCCGGGGTTGCCCCCGAGGCGCCTCCTTCTCGTGGTACACCTACTCGCCCACCCGGATTCGCTATCCGTATGTCCGTGGTGCCCTCCTGCAGATGTACCGCGACGCCAAGGCCGCGGTCGGCGGCGATCCCGTGGTTGCCTGGGCCTCGATCGTCCAGGATCCCGAACTGGCTCGGCGCTACAAGAGCGCACGAGGCAAGGGGGGCCTCATCAGGGCGAGCTGGGACGAGGCCGTCGAGATCATCGCGGCCGCGCACGTCTATACGGTCAAGCGGTGGGGCCCGGACCGGATCGCCGGCTTTTCCCCGATCCCCGCGATGTCGCCGGTCTCGTACGCCAGTGGCGCACGCTTCCACGAGCTGATCGGCGCCCCCATGCTCTCCTTCTACGACTGGTATGCCGACCTTCCGAACGCGTCCCCCCAAATGTTCGGCGACCAAACCGATGTCCCGGAGTCGGGAGACTGGTGGGACGCCGGCTACCTCATCATGTGGGGCTCGAACGTCCCAATGACCCGAACCCCCGATGCCCACTGGATGACCGAAGCGCGCTACCGCGGCCAGAAGGTCATCGCCGTCGCCCCCGACTACGCCGAGAACGTCAAGTTCGCGGACGAGTGGGTCGCGTGCAATCCGGGTGCCGACGGCGCCCTGGCGATGGCGATGGGCCACGTCCTGCTCACGGAGTACTTCGCGCACAAGGAGGTCGACTTCTTCGTCGACTACAACCGGCGCTTCACCGACCTTCCGATGCTGGTCACCCTGGAACATCAGGAGAGCGGCGACAGCTGGCAGGCCGGGAAATATCTGGTTGCCGGGGATATCGACATCCCGGAGCAGGATTCCGAGAACGCGATGTGGAAGACCGCCGTTCTCGATCAGCGCAGCGGCCAGGTATGCATCCCTCACGGCTCGGTCGGCTTTCGTTATGGCGACGACGGGTGGGGCAAGTGGAATCTCGAGCTGGGGGACCTTGAGCCGGCTCTGACTTTGCTCGGCCGACATGACGATGTGGCACTCGTCCGGTTCCCGCGGTTCGACTCCCCCTCCGGCGCAGTCGTTTACGAAGAGCGCGGGGTTCCCGTGAAGCGAGTGGGCGACCGCGTGGTCACCACCGTCTTGGACCTGATGTTCGCTCACTACAACGTGATGCGCCCCGGACTGCCCGGAATGTGGTCCACCGGGTATGCCGATGCCGCGGCAGTGAACACCCCGGCCTGGCAGGAGGCGATCACGACGGTACCTGCAGCCCAGGTGATTCGACTGGCCCGCGAGTGGGCCGACAACGCCGTGGATACCCAGGGGCGAGGGATGATCCTGATGGGCGCCGGGACCAACCACTGGTTCCACTCGGATCAGATCTATCGCGCCATGCTCGTCTTGACCTCGATCACCGGCTGCCAGGGTCGAAACGGCGGCGGATGGGCGCACTATGTCGGCCAGGAGAAGATCCGCCCGATCATGGGCTTCCAGCACATGGCCTTCGCGCTCGACTGGCATCGGCCGCCGCGGCACATGAACCAGACCGCCTACTGGTACGTCAACACGAGCCAGTATCGCTACGACACCTTTACGGCCGACGACCTCGACATGGGGACGGGCGTCTTCGCGGGCAAGGGTGTCATGGACCTCTTGGCGCAATCGGTGCGCCTGGGATGGACTCCTAGCTATCCGACCTTCAACCGCAGCCCGCTGGTGCTGGCCGACGAGGCACAGGAAGCCGGGATGGCGCCGGCCGACTATGTCGTCGAGCAGTTGACCTCCGGCGCCTTGCGCTTCGCGGTGGAGGATCCCGAGGCACCGGAGAACCAGCCTCGCATCCTGAGCCTGTGGCGCTCTAACCTCCTGGGTTCCAGCGCCAAGGGAAACGAGTACTTCCTCAAGCATCTGCTGGGCACCGATGGGGCGGTGCGCGCCGAGCAGGCCCCGGTGCCCAAGCGTCCCTCGGGGATCACCTGGCCCGATGAGATCCCCGAGGGCAAGCTGGACCTGCTGACGACCCTGGATTTCCGGATGACCAGTTCCACCCTCTTTTCCGATGTCGTGCTCCCTGCCGCGACGTGGTACGAGAAGCACGATCTGTCCACAACGGACATGCACCCCTTCGTCCACTCCTTCAACCCGGCCATCGCACCGCCGTGGCAGAGCAAGACCGACTGGGATGCCTGGAAGGAGATCGCCAAGCGCTTCTCCGAACTCGCCGTGGAGCACCTGGGCACCCGAACGGACATCGTGGCCAAGCCGCTGTGGCATGACACACCGGAGGCTCTGGCCACCGTCCACGGCCGGGTCCAGGACTGGCGCACGGGCGAGGTGCCGGCGGTGCCGGGCAAGACCCTGCCCGTCCTGGCCGTCACCGAGCGCGACTACACGCAGGTCTACGACAAGATGACGACCATCGGGCCGTTGATGGAACGGGTCGGAATGCTCACCAAGGGCGTTCCCTACGACGTCACGCGCGAGATCGAGATTTTGCGCCACCACAACGGAATTCGCCGTGGCGGCGTGGGCGACGGGCAGCCCAAGATGGAAAGCGACATCCACGTTGCCGACGCGATCTTGCACCTGTCCGGAACGACCAACGGGCATCTGGCCACCCATGGGTTCCGCGCCGTCGAAAAGCGCACCGGCACCTTGTTGCACGACCTCTCAGCCGAACACGAGGGCAAGCAGATCACCTTCGCCGACACCCAGATCGCCCCGGTCCCCGTGATCACCTCACCGGAGTGGTCCGGGTCGGAGTCCGGGGGCCGGCGCTACGCCCCCTTCACCATCAACATCGAGCGGTCCAAGCCCTTCCACACGCTGACCGGGCGACAACAGTTCTACCTGGATCACGATTGGGTCCAAGGAATGGGCGAGTCCTTGCCGGTCTTCCGGCCGCCGCTGAACATGACCACCCTCTTCGGTGAGACGCCCCTCGGCGAGCAGACCGAGCTCGGTGTCTCGGTGCGCTACCTCACGCCCCACAACAAGTGGTCGATCCACTCCGAATACCAGGACAACCTCTTCATGCTGTCGCTCTCCCGTGGTGGTCAGACGATCTGGATGTCTGATCGCGACGCCGCAAAGGTCGGCATCAAGGACAACGACTGGGTCGAGGCCGTCAATCGCAATGGGGTGGTTGCCGCCCGCGCCATCGTGAGCCACCGGATGCCCGAAGGCACGGTGTACATGCATCACGCGCAGGACCGGCTGATCGACGTCCCGTTGACGGAGACGACCGGAAAACGCGGCGGTATCCACAACTCACTGACTCGCATCATGATCAAGCCGAGCCACATCATCGGCGGATATGCGCAACTCGCCTATTTCTTCAACTACATCGGCCCGACCGGCAACAACCGTGACGAGGTCACGATGATCCGCCGGCGCACGAACCAGAGAGTCGAGTACTGACATGCCCACGCGGCGAATGAAGGGAGCGCGGCGATGAGGCCGATGGCACAACTCGCAATGGTGATGAACCTCGACAAGTGCATCGGGTGTCACACCTGCTCGGTCACCTGCAAGCAGGCCTGGACCAATCGAACCGGCATGGAGTACGTCTGGTTCAACAATGTCGAGACGCGGCCCGGCCTGGGATACCCGCGGGGCTACCAGAACCAAGAGGAGTGGCAAGGCGGCTGGGTCCGCAAGCCGAACGGCCGCCTGGTATTGCGCTCCGGTGGGCGTCTGCAGAAGCTGCTCAACATCTTCTCCAACCCCAAGATGCCCAGCATCGACGACTACTACGAGCCGTGGACCTACGACTACGAGACGCTGCTGAATTCCCCTCAGCAGCAACACTTCCCGGTCGCGCGGCCCATGTCGCTCATTTCCGGCAAGCCAATGAACGTGACCTGGTCGGCTAACTGGGACGACGACCTCGGCGGCGCCCAGGAGTACGCCCCCAAGGATCCGATGCTCAAGGGCATCGAGGACAAGGTGACGTTCGAGTTCGAGAAGACGTTCATGTTCTATCTGCCCCGGATCTGCGAGCACTGCCTCAACCCCGCATGCGCCGCCTCGTGCCCCAGCGGGGCGATCTACAAGCGCAGTGAGGATGGGATCGTCCTGGTCGACCAGGAAAAGTGCCGCGGCTGGCGGATGTGCATCTCCGGCTGCCCCTACAAGAAGATCTACTTCAACCACAAGACCGGCAAGGCCGAGAAGTGCACCTTCTGCTACCCGCGGGTCGAGGTCGGCATACCCACGGTGTGCTCGGAGACCTGCGTGGGGCGGCTGCGCTATATCGGCATCATGCTGTATGACGCCGATGCGGTCCTCGAGGCGGCCAGCGTCGAGAACGACCAGGACCTGTTCGAGGCTCAGCGCGGGGTCTTCCTCGATCCCTTCGACCCACAGGTGCAGCACGCGGCGGAGCAGGCCGGTATTCCCGGCGACTGGATGGAGGCGGCCCGCAACTCCCCGGTCCGCAAGCTGATCATGGACTACCAGGTGGCGCTGCCGTTGCACCCGGAGTACCGCACCATGCCGATGGTCTGGTACATCCCGCCGCTGTCCCCCGTGGTGGATGTGGTCAAGGAAAGTGGCCACGACGCGGAGGCCCACGACAATCTCTTCGCGGCGATCGACACATTGCGTATCCCCGTGGAATACCTGGCCAACCTGTTCACCGCGGGTGACGTGGCCCCGGTGAATGCGGTGCTGAAAAAGTTGGCTGCCATGCGCTCGTATATGCGCGATATCAACCTGGGGCGCGACCCCCGCGAGGAGATCCCGGCCTCGGTAGGCATGGACGGGGAGCAGCTTTACGAGATGTTTCGGCTGCTGGCCATCGCAAAGTATGCCGAGCGCTACGTCATCCCCGTCGCTCACGCCGAGCAGGCCCACGCGCTCGAGGAGCTGGCGACCGACTGCGCCGTCTCCGAGTATGGCGGTGGCCAACCAGCCGCCTTCGGGGAAGGCTCCGGCACGGGTGGGCTGACGCCCGTTGCTGTCGAGAACCTTCGGGTCCTCAAGCAAACCCAGACGGCCGACTCGCTGGAGTCCCTGCCGGGAGAGAATCCGCTGCGCGGTCGCGTCAACCTGCTCAACTGGGATGGCAAGGGCTTGCCGGACGGCATCTTCCCCAACGACTCCGAGCGGGCACCCCGATGATGTGGCGGCGCCATCGGCGCAGCACGCCGACCCTGTCGCGCACCGACATACGCACCCTGTGGCAATGCAGCTCGCTGCTGCTGGACTATCCCACCGAGGAACGGGTGGGACAGATTCCGGCGCTGCGAGCAGCCCTGGACAAGGCGCCGGTTGCGGCTGCGGCCGGCCTGACGGCATACCTCGACTATGTGGCGACGACACCTCTCGAACAGGTGCAGTCCGAATACGTCGACACCTTCGATGTAACCCGCCGGTGTGCGTTGCACCTGACCTACTACACGTGCGGCGACACCCGCAAACGGGGCGTGGAGCTCATTCGGGTCAAGCAGGCGTACCGCAGCGCCGGGTTCGAGGTCACGCAGGATGAGCTGCCCGATCACCTGGCCGTGGTGCTGGAATTCGGGGCCATGCATGACCTCGACATCGCGTGGAAACTGCTGTGCGACCACCGGGTCGGGATCGAGCTGCTGCAGCGCGCGCTCTCCGCTCGGCGATCGCCGTGGCTTGGCGTCCTCGAGGCCGTCCGGGCCACCCTGCCGGCGCTGGACGGCACCGACGAGGAGGCTCTGGCCGCGCTCATCGCGCAAGGCCCACCGAGCGAACAGGTGGGCCTCGAGTTGCCCGGCTATGCACTCGACCCACGACTCAACCCCCGTCCAGAGCCCATCGACCTGGGCACCACGATCGCAGTGAGGGCCAGCGCATGAATCGTTTCCTCTTCGGGATCTTCCCCTACCTGTGCTTGGCCGTCTTCGTGGTCGGCCACGTCTGGCGCTATCGCTACGACAAGTTCGGCTGGACCACGCGCAGTAGCCAACTCTATGAGGACCGGCTGCTGCGGATCGGTAGCCCGCTCTTTCACTTCGGCATGCTGGGTGTGGTCGGCGGCCACATCATCGGGCTGCTGATCCCCCAGCGATGGACCGATGCGATCGGTCTGTCCCGGGACGCTTACCACGCGCTCGCCCTGGTGGGCGGCATACCCGCGGGCGTGATGGCCGTCGTCGGCCTGCTGATCCTGGTGTATCGGCGGCGCACCACCGGCCCCGTCTTCAGCGCGACGACCACCAACGACAAGGCGATGTACTTGGTGCTCGGAGCCGTCATCATGCTGGGCATTTGGAACACCATCGCCGGCAGTTGGCTGCAGTTCGGCGGGCACTACAACTATCGCGACGGGGTGTCTCCGTGGTTCCGGAGCATTTTCGAGTTCCGCCCCGACGTCGAGCTGATGGCGCAGGCGCCAATCGGCTTCCAAGTGCACGCCATTTTGGCCTTCCTGCTCTTCGCCATGTGGCCCTTCACTCGGCTCGTGCACGTCTTCAGCGCCCCGATCGGCTACCTGAACCGGCCGTATGTCGTCTACCGCAGCCGGGACGTTCGCCCCGGCGGCGGGTCGCGGGCCCCTCAGCGCGGCTGGGACAAACCCAGCCTGAGGTCCTGACGATGACCCCCGAACCGTGGCAGGACGGCCCGGCTGCCGATGCGGCCGCGCAGGTCCAGGACCTGACCACGCTCGCAGCCGAGTTGCTGGACCAGGCCCGCACCGACCTGCAACGCAAGGCCTCACGCGTGGTGATCCGCGGGCCGAAACAGCGCGCTGTGCTCATCGCTACGCTGGCCGGTGGAGGCCTCGCCGAGCACGCCTCGCCTCCCGCGGCAACCTTGTTTGTTCTTCAGGGCCGGATCCGCCTATCTGCCGGGTCGGAACGCGAGTGGCTC
>CALLZC010000072.1 GCA_937858995.1 uncultured Nostocoides sp. | reverse complement strand
AGGTGGCTCTCATCCCGGGACCCGCCGATCCCGAGCCAGAACCGCTCGTCGTCCTCCTGGTAGACCAGGACGTCGGCGGCGCGCGGGGTGCCGATCTCGTGGCGCCAGACCTGGTAGGGCCGCCAGGCATCATCGAGCACGACATAGAAGAGGAAGCGGCCCGAGGCGTCGAACTCGGCGCCGTAGCCAACACCCGACACCGACTGGTCCACCACCCGCCCCGAGGCGATGTCCGTGATGGTGAGCCCGAATCGCTCGTCCCCGGTGACGTCGATCCCCGCGGCGAGGAGGCGATGATCCGAACTGAGCGCCAGGGCGCCAAGGGCGAAGAAGTCGTGCCCCGCGGCGACCGCATTGCCGTCCAACAGGATCTGTTCACCCTGCGGGATCTGCCCGGGTTCCAGGCTGGGACGGGGCGCGTCGGCATCCGGGCGTGGGCACCGGGCATGGACGGCATACTGCTCGCCTTCGATGGTCCGCGCGTAGTACCACCACGGCCCGTCGGCAACGGGGACCGACAGATCGCTCTCCTGGACCCGCGACTTGATCTCCTGGAAGAGCTGCTCGCGCAGCCCCGCCAGGTGCGCGGTCCGCTCCTGCGCGTAGGCGTTTTCGGCCTCCAGGTAAGCGATCAGCTCCGGGTCCTCCCGATCGCGCATCCAGGCGTACGGGTCGCTGACGCGCAGCCCGTGATGGGTGCGCTCGAAGGCCCGTCGGGGAGCTCGCGGAGGCTGGGGCTCGGTCACCCCTGCACCCTATGTTGCCCCCTAGCCGACGGCGCGCGCGCCGAGCAAGACCTTCAGGTCCCCCATCAGCGCCGGGGTGGCGTCGACGCGCAGCTGATCGTCGAGTTTGAGCAGCACGCTGCGGCCGGGCTGGATGAGCTTCAGATGCACCTCGGTCGACCCGGGATAAGAGACCAGGATCGATTTCAGGGCCTCGATGTGCGGAGCAGTCGCCCGGGTGGTCTCCATCGTCAACACGACCGGGCCCCGCGGCCCTTCGGTCACCTCGGGCAGGTGGAAGTCCACCGCCGAAAGTTGGACGCCGTCCTCGCGGCGACGTAGCCGAGCCTTGACCGAGCACACGGCATCCATGGCGAGCAGATGTTGGCAGGCCAGATAGGTCTTGGTGAAGAACATGATCTCCACCGCGCCGCCGAGGTCCTCGAGGGTCACGCTCGCATAGGGGTCGCCCCTCTTGTTGCGCTTGACCGCCATCGAGGTGATCAGGCCGGCGACGGTCACCGAGGCGCCGTCCTCATACGCGGAGTCCTCCTCGAGCAAGGCCGCGATGCTGGCGTCGCTATTGCGGGTCAGCACGTGCTCGATGCCCAGGAGCGGGTGATCACTGACATAGAGCCCCAGCATGTCCCGTTCGTGCGCCAACTGGGTGCGCTTGTCCCACGAGATCGCCGGGATGGGCGGGCGCACGGCCTGACTCGACCGCAATTCACTGTCATCGAGCGGTCCGAACAGGGAGTCCTGGCCCATGGCCTCGGCGCGCTTGGTCTCGATAGCGTACTCGACGTAGGTAGCGTGCTCGCTAAATAAGCCGAGACGTGTATGGCCCAGGTCATCGAAAGCGCCGCCCTTGATCAGCGACTCGATGGTCCGTTTGTTGCACACCGACGCGGGGACCTTGTCCAGGAAATCGCTGAAGGAGGTGAACTTGCCCTTGGCTTGCCGGGCGGCGATGACGGCGTCGACGACATTGCGCCCGACATTGCGGATCGCCTCGAGGCCGAAGCGGATGTCCGAGCCGACCGCTGCGAATGCCGCACGGGATTCGTTGACCGATGGCGGCAGGACCGTAATACCCATGCGCCGCGACTCGTTGAGATAGAGCGCCGACTTGTCCTTGTCGTCGCGCACGCTGGTCAGCAGCGCCGCCATATATTCGGCCGGGTAGTTGGCCTTGAGGTAGCCCGTCCAGTAGGACACCAGGCCGTATGCCGCGGTGTGGGCCTTGTTGAAGGCGTAGTCGGAGAACGGGACCAGGACATCCCACAGCGCCTTGATCGAGCCGGTGGAAAAGCCCTGCGAGCGCATCCCCGCGGAGAAGGTGTCGAACTCGGCGTCCAGCACCTCCTTCTTCTTCTTGCCCATGGCCCGACGCAGCAGATCCGCGGTGCCCGGGGTGTAGCCGGCCAACTTCTGGGCCAGCTCCATCACCTGCTCCTGGTAGACGCACAACCCATAGGTGGTTCCCAGGATGGGTTGCAGCGCCTCGATCAGGGCCGGCTCAAGCTGGCCCTCGAGTCGAGGATCGAGCGGTGTCTCGGCCTGTTTGCCGTTCTTGCGCAAGGCGAAATTGGTGTGGGCGTCCACGCCCATCGGACCCGGCCGATAGAGAGCCAGCGCCGCCGAGATGTCCTCGAAGTTGTCCGGCTGCATCAGCTTCAGCAGGGTGCGCATGCCGCCCCCGTCGAGTTGGAAGACTCCCAGCGTGTCGCCGCGACACAGAAGTTGGTAGGTCGCCGGATCGTCCAGGGTCTCGGAGAGCAGATCCAGGTCGATCTCCTCGCCTCGGTTGTCGCGAATGTTGTCGATCGCGTCGTCGAGGATGGTCAGATTGCGCAGACCCAGGAAGTCCATCTTGACCAACCCGAGTTGCTCACAGCTCGGGTAGTCGAACTGGGTGATGATCTGCCCGTCCTGCTCCCGTTTCATGATGGGGATCAGGTCGCGCAGCGGCTCGCTGGACATGATGACCCCGGCAGCGTGCACGCCCGCCTGACGCTTGAGCCCCTCCAGCCCGATGGCGGTGTCGACGATCTCGCGCACGGGCTCCTCAGCGGCATGGATGGCCCGGAAGTCCGCGCCATCGCCATAGCGCGCATGGTCGGGATTGAAGATCTCCCGCAGCGGCACCCCCTTGCCCATGACGTCAGCCGGCATCGCCTTGGTCAGTCGGTCACCCATCGCGAACGGGTGGCCGAGCACCCGGGCGGCGTCCTTGACGGCCTGCTTGGCCTTGATGGTGCCGTAGGTGACGATCTGGGCCACCCGGTCGTCGCCGTACTTCTGCGTGACATAGCGAATGACCTCACCACGGCGGCGTTCGTCGAAGTCGACATCGAAGTCCGGCATCGAGGGACGCTCGGGGTTGAGGAATCGCTCGAAGATCAGTCCGTGGCGCAGGGGATCGAGATCGGTGATCCGCATGGCAAAGGCGCACATCGACCCGGCGCCCGAGCCACGACCTGGACCCACCCGAATGCCGTGGTCCTTGGCCCAGTTGATGAAGTCGGCAACCACCAGGAAGTAGCCGGCATACCCCTTGCCCACGATGACGTCGATCTCGAAGTCTGCCCGCTGGCGCGAAGCCTCGGGCACCCCGCCCGGGTAGCGGGCCTGCAGACCGGCCTGCACCTCCTTGACGAACCAGGAGGTCTCGTCCTCCCCCGGCGGGCAGGGGAAGCGCGGCATATACATGCCTTCCTTCTCGACGAAGGAGACCTCGCACATCTCGGCAACCCGCACGGTGTTGTCGCAGGCCTGCGGGAGCTCGCGAAAGAGCTGGCGCATCTCGGCGGCACTGCGCAGATAGAAGGTGTCGGCATCGAACTTGAAGCGCCCCGGGTCCGTGAGCGTCGAGGCCGACTGCACACACAACAGCGCGGCATGGGCCTTGGCGTCCTCGGCCTTGGTGTAGTGCAGGTCATTAGTCGCCAGCAGGGGCAGCCCCATTTCCTTGGCCAGGCGGAGCAACTCACCCTGCGTCTGGCGCTCGATGGGGATGCCGTGATCCATGATCTCGGCAAAGAAATACTCCCGGCCGAAGATGTCCCGCAGCTCCCCCGCGGCCTTCTTGGCCTCCTCGTACTGCCCGAAACGCAGCCGCGTCTGGATCTCGCCACCGACACAGCCCGTGGTCCCGATCAACCCCTGCGCGTAGGTGGACAGCAGATCGCGATCCATCCGCGGCTTGTAGTAGTGCCCCTCGATCGAGGCGAGCGAGGTCATCCGGAACAGGTTGTGCATGCCCTCGGTGGTGCGCGAGAGCAGCGTCATGTGCGTGTAGGCGCCATTGCCCCCGACATCGTCGCGGCCGCCGTCGCCCCACTTGACGCGCGTCTTGTCGCCGCGGGCCGTGCCCGGAGTGATGTATGCCTCCACGCCGATGATCGGTTTGATGCCATGCGCCCGAGCCTTGGACCAGAACTCGTAGGCGCCGTAGATGTAGCCGTGGTCGGTGGTCGCGATGGCCGGCATCCCCTGGGCGGCGGCACTCGCGAGCAGTTCCTCGATGCGCGCCGCACCATCGAGCATGGAGTACTCGGTATGGACGTGCAGGTGGACGAAATTGTCCTTGGGATCGGGGGTAGCACTCAGATTCGCCATCGGATCTGCAGTCTAAGACGCCGATCCGACAGCCCCGGCGTGTCGCCAGCGCGTGTCCATACCCAACGGGTGCGGCCGTGCCTAGAGCCGGTCGAGCGCGACCTGCAGATCCTCGGCATACGGGCTCTCGAAGCTGACATACGCACCGGTGCCCGGGTGCTCGAAGCCCAGGCCCACTGCGTGCAACCACTGCCGCCGCAGGCCCACCGTGCGGGCCAGGGTCGGGTCGGCGCCATAGGTCAAGTCACCGACGCACGGGTGGCGCAGCGCGGAGAAGTGAACCCGGATCTGGTGCGTGCGGCCGGTTTCGAGGTGAACCTCCAGCAGCGACGCGGACCGGAACGCCTCCAGGAGTTCGTAGTGCGTCACCGACGCCCGACCGGAGTCCATCACCGCGAACTTGTAGTCATGGCCGGGGTGCCGCCCGATGGGGGCGTCGATGGTCCCCACGAGCGGGTCCGGCAGGCCTTGGACCAGGGTGTGGTAGCGCTTGTCGACCGAGCGCGAGCGAAAGGCAGCCTTGAGCCGGGAATAGGCGTACTCGCTCTTGGCGACCACCATCAGCCCCGAGGTTCCGACATCGAGCCGCGAGACGATCCCCGCGCGTTCCGCAGCGCCCGAGGTAGCCATCTGATAGCCGGCCGCCAGCAGGCCGCCGAGGACGTCCGGGCCGACCCACCCCACACTGGGGTGCGCCGCCACCCCGGCCGGCTTGTCGACGACGACGATGTCGTCATCCGCATACACGATCCCCAGGTCCGGGATCTCCATGGGTATGACGCGCGGCCCCCCCTCCGGGGCCGGGATGGTCACCTCGAGCAGATCACCCTCGACCACCTTGGCGGCCTTCGCCACAACCACCGAGTTGAGGAGCACCTGGCCCGCGCCGGCGAGATCCGCCGCCCGCGAGCGGGAGAGCCCGAGCAACCGGGCCAGCGCCGTATCGATCCGCTCGCCGCTCAGGCCTTCGGGAACCAGGACGGTCTTGGTCTCAGCCATCGCTCGGCTCACCCCGCCAGGAGGCGAACACGAGAACCAGCGCGGCGAGCACGATCGCGATATCGGCGACATTGCCCACGAACCACCCGAAATAGTCGATGAAGTCCACGACATGCCCGCGCAAGAATCCCGGTTCCCGCACGAACCGGTCGACCAGGTTCCCGAACGCCCCGCCGGCGATGAAACCTAAACAGCACGCCACCAGCCGCGTCACGGACCGCGTATGGACGTAGCGCAGCAGCGCTGCGACGATCACCAGGGCCAGCATGGTGACCACGATGGTCAACCCTCCCAGGCTGGAGAACGCGGCCCCCGCATTGCGAACCAGACGCAAACCGATGAGCTCACCGACCAGCGGATACTCCCGGCCCGGTTCGAGAGCGCGCAAGGCCAGCAGCTTGGTGATCTGGTCGATCCACATGGTGGCCAGCGCGATGAGCCAGACCAGGGCAGCGCGGCGCTTTTGTCGCGGCGCGGCGGATCCGGCGGAATGAGTCAGCGACGTTCCTGTTTGGTTTTGCATGGCACGCATAGGGTCGCACGTGGGGCGGCCTCGAGCCGCAACTTGCCGATCGGCTGCCCGCAGGACTCGCAGACACCATAGGTGCCATTGGCCAGGCGATCGAGGGCGTGCTGATCCTGCAGCAGCATTTCGCGGGCGTTATTGGCCAGGCTCATCTCTTGCTCGCGCTCCAGGGTCTTGCTCCCGGCATCCGCTTGGTCATCGCCCGCTCCATCACCGGACTGCCGCATCAGCGCCACGACCTCGGCCTGGGCCATGGTGATCTCCTCGCGCAGGACCTGCATATCCGACTCGATGGTCGCCCGAATCTCGGCGAGTTGGTCGGCCGTCCACGCCGTCTCCCCCGCCTTGACGGCGTATGCCGTGGGCGCCACCGCCGCGGACGGATCGCTCGTGCGCGTCGCGGACCGGGCCCTTGTGCCCGCCGTCCCTTTTCGGGCGGCGGTCTGGGCTGGGGCGGCCTTGCGGGCCGCGCTCTGGGTGGCTGCTCTCTTGGTTGCCGTGCTCCCCGCTGCCGTGGTCTTGGTGACGGTCCTCTTGGTTGGGGTGGTCTTGGTTGCTGCGGCCTTGGTCGCCGGGATTTTGGTCGCCGGGGTTTTGGTTGCGGGGGTTTTGGTCGCGGGCACCCGGATTGAGGCAGCCTTGCGCGGCGCGGCCTTGCCCCCGGCGGTCGTTTGAGGCGGCTCGGTCGTTTGGGGCGACCCGGCACCCTCGGGGACAGCCGCCGGTTTCGAGCGCGCGCGCCGCGGTGCGGCCGTGGCGGCCGCGCCCTGTGGCCCCTGGCTCGTGGGCGCTGGCACCGACCCTTGGTTGGCCGCCCGCGAACGCGGCCCGTGTTCTGGCGTCATGACCGAGGCCCCCTTCGACGCTCGAGTTCTCTGGTGACGTGCGCGCCCGGCGGCGCATGGATCGCGCGCTCGACAATAGGGCATGGAGCGCCCACGGACATCTCGATGAGCGTGATTGACGCCCCAGGCCGGTAACGATTCGCCCCACCTCGCTCCGCCCACCTCCGCGCGCCCAGGGCAGAGCTGATCGTCGAGCTCGGTGGCGTGCTCGACGATGGTCTCCAGGCGCCGGGCACCGGCACCCCGCGGGCGGGGCCTATTCGATGCTGGCTTGCACGAGGCTGGTTGGGTCCGTGGCGTCGGCGACCGAGACCGAACCGTCGAACTGCGCCAACGCATCCTCGATGTAGGCGCGTAGTCGCGACCGGTAGGACTGCTCGAAGCTGCGCAACTCGCCGATCTCGCGTTCCAATTCGGCCCGCGTCCCCTCGAGGTTGCCGAGCACCTCATCGCGATGGGTGTCGGCCTGCGCGATGACCTCATCGGCATTGGCTCGCGCCTGCGCCACGATCGTCTCGCTCTGCTCGCTCGCCTGCGCGAGCAGCGTGTCGCGCTGTTTCGTCGCGGTAGCCAGGAGCTCGTCGTGCTGGGTCTGCGCGCTCGTCACCAACTCCTCGTAACGGCTCTGCCCAGTCGCCAGGAGTTCGTCGTGTTGAGCTTGCGCAGTGGTCACCAGCTCGTCGTGACGACTTTGGGCGCTGGCGAGCAGTTCGTCGTGGCGATGTTGTCCCTCGGTGAGCAACCGGAGCCGGGTACTCTCGCCCTCGGCAACGTGCTCGTCGTGCACACGCTGAGCCAAGGCGATCAGGCCGGCCGCGTCGGTGGAGTGCGACGCGGGCGCGGCGGCAACCGCCAGGGCGGGACTGCGCTCCGAGGCCGCAGCGTGGGCATGCTCGGCGTCCTGGGCACGGGCGGACGCTTCGGCGATCCGCTCGTTCGCCTCGGTCTGCGCTCGCTCGGCCTCCGCGGCGAACTGGGCCATCCGCTCCTGCGCCTCGGCGTGCGCCGCGTCGGCGTCAGCCTGCAGTTGCGCGAGGCGGGCCTGGGCGGCCTCCTCCGCCTCGTCGGCGCGGGCATTGGCGGCATCGATCCGCACCCGGGCCGCCTGCTCGGCCTCATCGGCGCGGTGGTTGGCATCCGCGATCCTCTGCTCGGCCACGGCCTCGTCGGCATCGCCAGCGGCCGCTGCCGCGGCAATCCGTTGCTCGTCCTCGTGACGCACCCGTTCCTGCAACTCGGCCAGGGCGCGTTCGGCGTCGTGCCGCAGGCCGGCTTCCCGCTCGAGTCGCGCCTGCAGGCCGGCATCCGGCGCCGCGGTGACCGACCCTGTCAGCCCCGCTCCCGCGACCAGGGCGCCGCCCCCGCCCGCGCGGCAGTCGTCCAACTCCTTGGCAAGCCGGCGCATGCTCGCCACGATCTCGTCCAGGAAATCGTCGACCTCGCGCTCGTCGTACCCCCGCCGGAATTGCGTGGTGCCGAAGGTCTTGTTCAGGACATCCTCGGGAGTTAGGGACATCGCCTCTCCAAATCTCGCGCAGGTGGCCCTGCACCCGGAGCGGGAGGGCCGACGGGTCAGTTTAGAGGATGGACATCAGCAGCGAGATGCCCAGCATGAGCACGAGGAACGACAGGTCGATGCCCACATTGCCCAGACGCAGAGGCGGGATCACTCGCCGCAAGGCCTTCAGGGGCGGGTCCGTGGCCGTGTAGATCCCTTCGGCCACCACCAGGACGGGGCCGCGCGGACGCCATTCGCGCGCGAAGACCTGAACCCACTCGAAGATGAGCCTGCCGATGAGCAGGAGAAAGTAGAGGAAGAGGGCGGTGCGCAGGATCTCGCGAACTAGATCCATCGGGTCTCCGCACTCAGGGTCGCTGACGTCATACCGAACCAGACGCTCGAACCGGGCTCAGAATTCCCCGGTCGCTCAGCTCTGATTGAACAACTCGCGCGGCGCCTCGATCGCTGGCTCGTCCGTAGCGACCTCAACGTGTTCCGGTGAGAGCAAGAAGACCTTCGCGGTCACCCGCTCGATGCTGCCGTGCAGACCGAAGACGAGGCCCGCAGCGAAGTCGACGAGCCGCTTGGCGTCCGCGTCATTCATGTCGGACAAGTTCATGATCACGGGCACCCCGTCCCGGAAGGACTCCCCGATGTTCTTGGCCTCGTTGTAGGTGCGCGGGTGGATCGTGGTGATGCGGTTCAAGGTGGACGGCGCCTCCTCGCGGACGACCTGGCTCAAGGTAGCCCGGCGCGGCATCGGCGTGACCTCGGCGGCGCGGTCATGGCGCGCCTCGGTCCGGGCGGGGGCCGGCCGCTCGGCCACCGGCTCGTCATAGGACTCGCCGTCGTAGTAGTCGTCGTAACGGTCGTCCTCGGCAAAACCGAGGTAGACCATGGTTTTCTTCAGCGCACCGGCCATGCCAGTCGATTCCTCACTCTCGAACTGTCCGACGCGTCGCGTGTCGGTATGTGTCGTGTTCGAAGTTAACGAAGTGACGGGCGAGAACCGAGGATTGCGGACCCGACACGCAGGTGTGTCGCGCCAGCAGCCACCGCATCCTCGAGATCGGCGCTCATTCCGGCCGATATCGACACAGCGTTGGGCACCTGGGAGCGCACGTGGTCGGCGACGGTCCGCAACTGGTCGAAGGCGGCGCGCGGTGAGGCGCCGATGGGTGGCACGGCCATCACACCGCGCAGCCGCAGCGCGTCCTCGGCGGCCACCGCGGCAACGAGGTCCGGCACCGTATGCGGTGGAGCGCCCCCGCGGTCCGGGTCGCCGTCGAGGCTGACCTGGATGAAGACATCCAGCGGAGCCGGGGCGCCGCTGCGGCGTCGCCCGCGGGCCAGGGCTGCGACCAGGCGCGGGCGATCGAGTGAGTGCACGACATCCGCGAGCGCAGCCGCCTGGGCCGCCTTGTTGGTCTGCAACTGGCCGACCAGATGCACGCGCAGTCCCTCGAACGCCCCCGCATCCGCCTTGGCGTGCGCCTCCTGGACCCGATTCTCGCCGACGTCGCGCACCCCGAGCGAGGCCAAGCGCCGGATGTCCGAGCCGGGGAAAGTCTTGGTGACCACCACGAGGGTGACGTCCGCGCGGCCACGGCCGGCATGCGCGCAGGCCGCCGCGATCCGGCTCTCGATCCGGGCCAGGTTGGCGGCCAGCTCCCGCGTTCGGTCATCCTGGCTCGGGGGCAAGCTCACGCGTCCTCCCGGATCACGATGACGCCCGCGTGCCGTCCGGTGCGCGGATCCCGGCGATAGGAGAAGAAGTTCTCCGATTCCCGGGTGCAACCCAAGACGTGCTGGGCGCGCACGCCCGCCGCGCTCAGCTGGGCCAGCACGCCCGCAGCGATATCGAGCGCCGGCGTTCCGGTGGCACTGACGGCCCGCGCCTGCGGGACGACGGCGGTTGCGGCGTCATACATGGCCTGGGGGACTTCGTAGCACGCACCACAGACCGCGGGACCCACCGCGGCGTCGATCGCGTCGGCACCGGCCTCGCGCATGGCGGCTACGACCGCGGCCACGGTTCCCGCAACCATCCCGGGTCGCCCGACGTGCGCGGCACCGATGACGCCAGCCGCCGGATCGGCCAGCAGGACGGGGACGCAATCGGCGGCCAGGACGACGAGCGCCAACCCGGGGCGGGTGGTCACGAGCGCATCGGCCTCCGGTTCCACCCGCGGTAGCGCATCGAGGACCGCGACACCATTGCCGTGCACCTGGTGCACGAAGACGAGCCGATCAACGCCGATGCCCAGTGCGGACGCCAGGGCCGCGCGGTTGCCCGCCACGGCAGCCGGGTCATCGGCCACCCGCGAGCCCAGGTTGAGGCTGGCGTACGCACCCTCGCTCACGCCGCCGGCACGTTGGGTGAATCCGCGAATCACCGCGGGACCGGCATCGACCCACGCGAAAAGCTCGGAGCCAGCACCTGGATCGGGCGGCGACACCCGGCGGCCGTGGCGCCCTTGCAGGGTTCCTGGGCCTATTTCAGCCATTCCGGGACGTCGAGATCGTCGGCGTCGTCGAAGACGACCTGCTTCGGCGGGCGGGCGGGTTCGACCCGGGGGGCGCCCTCGGCCGCCGCTGCTGGGGCGGCGCCCTCGCTGGGTGCGCCAGCGGCCGTGGCTTCGTCACTGGCCGACGCCGCACCTGATCCCGCGCTCGTCGCGGCGACCGCAGCCGACGCCCGCGATCCCGCCGGAGCCGGGGTCCCCGTGACCTGGGCGCGCCCCACAATGGTGCCGAGCGCACGCTCGTCCGAACGCTTCTGCGGCGTTCCCCCGTCGAAGCCGGCCGCGATGACCGTCACGCGGACCTCGTCACCGAGGGCGTCGTCGATGACGGCACCGAAGATGATGTTGGCGTCCGGGTGGGCGGCCTCCTGCACCAGGCGGGCGGCCTCGTTGATCTCGAAGAGCCCCAGGTCGCTGCCACCTTGGACCGAGAGCAGCACCCCGTGGGCGCCATCGATGCTGGCCTCGAGCAGGGGTGAGGAGATGGCCGCCTCGGCGGCCTGGATCGCGCGCTCATCGCCACGGGCCGAGCCGATTCCCATCAAGGCCGAGCCGGCGCCGGACATCACGGACTTGACGTCGGCGAAGTCGAGGTTGATTAGGCCGGGCGTGGTGATCAGGTCGGTGATGCCCTGGACACCCGAGAGCAGAACCTGATCGGCGCTGCGGAAAGCATCCAACATGCTGACCGAGCGGTCGCTGATCGACAGGAGCCGGTCGTTGGGGATGACGATGAGGGTGTCGACCTCTTCGCGCAAGGCCCCGATCCCGGTCTCCGCCTGGTTGGCGCGACGGCGGCCCTCGAAGGTGAACGGGCGGGTGACCACACCGATGGTCAGGGCACCCAGGCCCTTGGCGATCCGAGCCACGACCGGCGCCCCGCCGGTGCCGGTTCCGCCGCCCTCGCCGGCCGTCACGAAGACCATGTCCGCGCCCTTGAGGACCTCTTCGATCTCCTCGCTGTGATCCTCGGCCGCACGACGCCCAACCTCGGGGTCGGCGCCCGCGCCCAGCCCCCGGGTCAGGTCGCGGCCGACATCGAGCTTGACGTCGGCATCGCTCATGAGCAGCGCCTGCGCGTCGGTGTTGATGGCGATGAATTCGACGCCCTTGAGGCCGGCCTCGAGCATGCGGTTGATGGCGTTGACGCCACCGCCGCCGATGCCGACGACCTTGATGACGGCCAGATAGTTCTGGGGAGCAGCCACGATGTGGGGCCTTCCTGACGCTGTGTCGTTGCGGATATCCAGGTATGCCGCAGGTCCGGTTCCTGCGACCGACTCACGCATCCGGACCGTCAAATCATAAACTTCGACTTGAGGCTTAGAGTTTGCTATGAATCTTCCGCCCCCGACGCTATGCGGCGAATCGGGCTCACGCAAACGCCGCCCGGGCGTGTCGGGCGGAAATGCCGGACTATTTCTCCCGGCTCTCTCTCCGTGGTCACTCTGGACACTGCAGACACAGAGGCAACGCAGACGTGCGCGGCCCGTCAGGTCGTGACCGGCGTGTCCGGCGCGCTGACGTCGATGCTCTGTGGCTTCTTGGTGAGCAGGATTTGCACGAGTCGCGACTTCAGCTCGGGGCGCTCCGGCGGTCCCCAGACGATGTCCGTGCCCGCGATGCGAAACGAGACCGATCCGGTTGCGTCGAATCTCAGGTCGCGCACCCGCGCGCGCAGCGTCTCGGGCAGGACCGACATCACCTCGAGCGAGGCTCGCACCCCTGAGGCGTCGGCGACTCCGGCGCCTCCCTTGACGACCGGAACCCCCGCGGGCGCCTTGCTCACCGTCTCGATGCGAACGCCGGAAATATCCAGAAGTTCAACTTCACCTTTAGTGTTTTCCAGGCCGAGAACGGGAATCCGTGCGGTGACTTCGATGACCAGCGAGCGCGGCAGGCCCCGGCGGACCGTCGCATCGGCTACGCGTGAGTCCTTTTCGATGCGCTCTTCGAGGGCGCCAGTGTCTACGAGGAGGACGGAGCGGCCGCGTTCGCTGCTCGCCATGCGGTTGGCCACGGCGCGCACGGGGGCGCTGGTCCCGCTGATCTCGAGCTTGGCGACGCCGAAGACCGTAGACCCCAGCACTACCCATGCCACCACGAGCCCGAGCAGCGCAATACCCGCCCCCCAGAGCACCCGGTGGGAGCGTTTGCGGCGCAGTTGCTGCGCCCGGCGGCCCCAGCCGTCGGCGAAGGAGAGAACCCGCCGGCCGCCCGATCCCGCCGCACTCGAGGGCGCCTTGGTCGCGGTCACGGGCACGCCGCCCGCTGAGCCAACGCAGCCAGGATCTGTGGTCCGAGCTGCGTCACATCGCCCGCACCGATAGTGACGATGAGGTCGCCGGCCCGGGCCGTGGCCACCAGCTCACGCACCGCCTGCTCTGGATTGGCGACGAGTTGGGCAGGATGGCCGTCCGCTACGAGCAGATCCGCAATCAGATGCGCGTCCACTCCGGCCATCGGCTGCTCGCGGGCACCGTAGACAGGTAGCAGAACGATCTGGTCGGCCGGGGCAAGCCCGGCAGCGAATCCCGGCGCGAAATCGCGGGTGCGGCTATAGAGATGGGGCTGGAAGACCACCCGCACCGCCGACCCGTCGGCAACCACCGAGCGGGCCGCAGCGACGAGCGCCGCCACCTTGGGCGCATTGTGCGCGTAATCGTCGACGACGAGCACCCCGCCCACCTCGCCCTTGCGTTCGAAACGCCGCCGGGTGCCCGGGAAAGCGGCCAGGCCCGCGGCCAGGCGTTGGGGGTCGAGGCGCAGACCGAGCCAGCCAGCCGCCAGCGCGGCGCACGCATTGTGGACGTTGTGACGTCCGGGTGCGGCGACGCTCAGCTCGAGCGTGCGTCCGGCGCCAACCACCCACGCGTGCCCGACTCCCCCGGTGATCTCGAGGGCTTCGATGCGTACGTCAGCATCCACGCTCTCTCCATAGGTGATGACCCGACGACCCAGTTCCCGCATGGCCGAGGCAAGGTCGGCTGCGCCGGGATCGTCGGCGGCAGCCAGCAGGAGGCCATCGGGGGCCACGGACTGGGCGAAGGCCGCATACGCCGCCTGGACGTGGGCGTAGTCGCCGTAGAAGTCGAGGTGATCCGGCTGGACATTGGTGACGATGGCGATATCCGGCCGATAAGCCAGGAAGGAACCGTCCGACTCGTCGGCCTCGGCAACGAAAATCGCGCCGGAGCCACGCAGGGAGTTGCGATCCAGGTCCACCAGTTCCGAACCGATCACGAACGATGGGTCCGCTCCGGCCGCCCGCAGCGCCGTCACGAGCATTGCCGAGGTGGTCGTCTTGCCATTGGCCCCCGCGATGGCGACTCGCGTATCCGCACCCATCGCGCTCGCGAGCGCCTGGGCGCGGTGCAGCACCCGCATCCCCTGGGCGCGCGCCGCGACCAGTTCGGGGTTGGCCTGGGGGATTGCCGAGGAGACGACGAGGGTGTCGACGTCGCTCAGGTGCCCCGGATCATGTCCGACGCGAACCGGGACCCCGGCCGACTGCAATCGCTGCACAGCCGGCGAGGCGGCACCATCGCAGCCACTGACCGGCACCCCCTGATCGTGCAGGAGCTGTGCCACCCCCGACATACCGCTGCCACCGATGGCCAGGAAGTGCACTGAGCCCAGCGCGTCGGCGGGCACGGTGGCCGTGGCGAAGTCGAAGAAGTCGTTCACACCATGCGTCATGGCTCACCGACCCGGGCGGCGCGCGGCATATGCCGCGGCAACGAGTTCGGCCAACAACTGGTCGCCGCCGCGTTCGCCGACGGACGCGGCGGCGGCGGCCATCCGGTCCACCGCCGTGATGTCGCGGAAGAGCGGGACCAGGCTGCCGGTGACCCACGATGGGGTGAGTTCGGCGTCCGGGACGAGCAGACCGCCGCCGGCAGCCACCACATCGGCGGCATTGAGCTCCTGTTCGCCATTTCCGATCGGCAGGGGCACATAGATTGCCGGCAGCCCCAGTGCGGTGAGTTCGCAGACGGTGTTGGCCCCCGAGCGGGCCACGACCAGGTCCGCAGCGGCATACGCGAGCTCCATCGCATCGGCGTACTCGATCACCACATAGCGAGCCCCCGACCCAGTCGCCGGGACTGCAAACCCCTTGTCGGCTCCGGTGACATGGAGCACCTGGATGCCGGCCGCCGACAATTCCAGAACCCGCGCCGCAAAGGCTTCGTTGAGGCGCTTGGCACCGAGCGATCCGCCGGTGACGAGCAGCGTGCGCTGATCCTCCAGCCCGAAGTGATCGAGCGCCTCGGCGCGCCGTGCGGCCCGATCCAGGGTGGCGATCTCGGGTCGCAGCGGCATGCCGACGCGGCGCGCGTGGGCGAGCCGGGTGCTGGCGAAGGTGGTCCCCACGAAGGGGGTCAACCGTGCGCCGAGTCGGTTGGCCAACCCGGGACGGGCATTCTGCTCGTGCACGACGATCGGGATGCCACGTCGGCGGGCCGCGAGATAGGCCGGCGTTGACACATAGCCGCCGAAGCCCACGACGACCTGGGCGCCCGAGCGATCGATGGCCGCCCCGGCCGCGGTGACCGCGCCGGCGAGCCGCCGGGGCACGCGCACCAGATCGGGGGACGGGGTGCGCGGCAAGGGCACCTTGGCGACGGTATGCAGTGGATAGCCACGCGCCGGCACCAGGCGGGCCTCCAAACCCGTGTCGGTCCCGAGCGCGGCGATGGCCATGTCGGGGCGCAGAGTGCGCAAGCGGTCGGCCAGCGCCAAGAGGGGCGACACATGCCCGGCGGACCCGCCGCCCGCGAGCAGCACCGCGGCCGGCAGCACGAGGTCGCTCATCCGCGCCAGCCTCGGGATCGACTCAGGACCGCGACTCCCCCGCGAACAGCCTTGGGGCGCACCGACAGCGCCTGCGCACACCCCGGCTCGGACCGCGCGAAGGAAAGCAACACCCCGGCGGCGAGCAGGGTGGTGATGAGCGAGGACCCACCGGAGGAGACGAACGGCAGCGGCACCCCGATGATGGGGAGGGCGCCGATGACCGCGCCGATGTTGATGATGGCCTGGACCAGAATCCAGACCATGACCCCGGACGCCGCGATCCGCACGAAGAACTCGTCCGTGCGCACCACGAGGCGGTAGGCGGCATACCCGAAGGCGGCAAACAGACCCAGCACGATGAACGCACCCAGCAGTCCGAGCTCCTCGCCGATGATGGCAAAGATGAAGTCGTTGTGTGGCGCGGCCAGCCACTGCCACTTCTCCTTGGATGCCCCCAGGCCGATCCCGGTCAGCCCACCCTCGGCCAGGGCATACCGAGCGTGCATCGGTTGCCGGCAGATGCCGTAGTAGAGCAGTTCATCGGTGACCGTGCATTGGCTGGGGTCGAGCCAGATGCTGATCCGCTGCATGCGGTTCGAGCTGGTCATGGTGGCCGCGGCCAACAAGGCCAAGCCCCCGATACCGCCGAAGGCGAACCAGCGCAGGGGGACACCGCCGGCGAAGAGCATCCCGGCAACGATCAGCGCGATGACAATCGCGGTTCCGAGGTCATGGCCGAGCATGACGAAGAGCAACACCAGGCCGGCGGCCGGAATGACGAAGGGCACCAGCGCCTGGCCGAACGAACCGAGGACGCGACGTTTTTGGGTCAGGACGCGCGCCCCGAAGAGGATGAGGGCGATCTTGGCCAACTCGCTCGGCTGGATGCTGAACCCGGCGAACCCGATCCAGTTCCGATTGCCCTGCACCTCGACGCCGAGCGGGGTGAACACGAGCAGTTGCAGACCGAGGGCGCCGACGAGGGCCACCCCGCCGATCCGTTTCCAGAATCCCAGGGGAATCCGCATGGCGACCAGCATCGCCACGAGTCCGGCCGTCGCGAAGATGGCCTGGTCGAAGAAGACGGCATACGGGGTGTCACTGTCCTTGATCGAGACGATCATCGATGCGGAGAGCACCATGATCAGCCCGATCATCGTCAGCAGCATCGTCGTCGACAGCAGCAAGTAATAGGTCGCCACCGGAGAGTCGAGCAACTCACGGGCACGCGCGAGGCGACGGCGTGCCCCGGTGCCACCGGCGATCGACGACGCGGTGGTGCTACTCACGGATCTACTCCCCGCGGGACGAATGGCGCGCGACAGCGCTGGCGAAGGCGTCGCCGCGCGCACCGTAGTTGGCAAACATGTCCATGGACGCGGCCGCGGGGGCGAGCAGCACGACGTCGCCCGGCAGGGCGAGCGCGGCGGCGGCAGCCACGACACGATCCATCGCCCCAGTGTCCGTGTCCGGGACCTGGACCACGGGGACATCCGGCGCGTGTCGGGCCAGCGATTGCGCGATCTGCTCCCGGTCGGCGCCGATCAGGACCACTGCACGCAATCCGGGTCCGAATCGGGCGACCAACGGATCGATGTCGGCGCCCTTCAACAGCCCGCCGGCCACCCAGACGACGTGCTCGTAGGCCGCCAGCGAGGCCGCCGCCGCATGGGGGTTGGTCGCCTTGGAGTCATCGACGAACCGCACCCCGTCAACCGTCAGGACCGGCGCGGCCCGGTGCGGTTCGGGGACGAAGGCCCGCAGCCCATCGCGAACCGCCCCGGTGGGCACGCCATACGCCCGGGCCAGCGCGGCCGCCGCCAAGGCGTTGGCGACCACATGCGGTGGCGGCGGGTTGTCGGCCCGGGTGAGGTCGGCCAGCGTCCCCATTTCCGCGGCGCTCGTGCGGCGCTCGGCGACGAATGCCCGGTCGGCAAGCACATCTTCCACGAGCCCGACCATCGAGACACCGGGAATCGCCAGCGTGAACCCGACGGCCCGGGCGCCCTCGACCACCTCGGCCTCTTGGACCATCCGCAGCGTCTCGGGGTCGTCCTCGTTGTAGATGCACGCGACCTGGGTGCGGGCGAAGACCTTCGCCTTGGCCCGCCAGTACTCCCCATACGAGCCGTGCCAGTCGATGTGGTCCGGGGCGATATTGAGGCAGGCCGCCGCCATCGGGGACAGCGAGTGCGACCAATGCAGCTGAAAGCTGGAGAGTTCGACGGCGATCACGTCATACGGCTGCGGGTCCAGCACCGCCTCGAGAATGGGGGTGCCCACATTGCCGGCGCTGCACGCGCGCAGCCCGGCTGCTCGCAGGATCCCCGCCAGCATCTGCACCGTCGTGGTCTTGCCATTGGTTCCGGTCACGCTCAGCCACGGGGCCGCCCCCGCACGCGGGCGCATCCGCCAGGCCAGCTCGACTTCCCCCCAGATGGGTATGCCGTGCGCGGCCGCCGCCGCAAGCAGCGGTTGGTCGGGCCGCCAGCCGGGTGAGGTCACCACCAGATCGAGCGGGCGTTCCGGCAGGCGGGCGGCGGCTTCGGGGCCAAGCAGCAACTCGATGTCCAAGACCTCGAGGATGCTGGCTCGCTCGTGGGCGGCACTACTCGGCACGGGGACCTGCGCATCCACCACGACGACGTGCGCGCCACGGTCGGCGAGCGCGTCGGCGGCCGCGAAACCGCTCACCCCGAGCCCTGCGACCAGGACGCGCAGACCGGCCCAGGGCGCGCCCTCATGGGTCAACGCGCTCAGGTCCCGCCGATCCGGTGTCGCCTCAGAGGGCACCGACGACCCATTCGGCATAGAAGAGACCCAGACCGAAGGCGACGAAGAGTCCGGCGATGATCCAGAACCGGATGACGATCGTGACCTCCTGCCAGCCCTTGAGTTCGAAGTGGTGCTGCAAGGGCGCCATCCGGAAGACCCGCTTGCCGGTGGACTTGAAGGACGCCACCTGGATGATGACCGACAGCGTGATCGTGACGAAGAGGCCGCCGAGGATGATGACGAGCAACTCGGTGCGCGTGGTGATCGCCAGACCGGCCAGCGCCCCGCCCAGGGCGAGCGAACCGGTGTCCCCCATGAAGATCTTGGCCGGGGCGGCATTCCACCAGAGGAATCCGAAGCATGCGCCCATCCCCCCCGCGGCCACGACCGCGAGGTCCAGCGGATCCCGGACGTCGTAACAGTTGAGGTTCAGCGCCCCGGTGCAGTTCTGGTTGGACTGCCAGATGCCGATCAAGACGTAGGCCGCGAAGACCATCGTCGAGGCCCCGGTGGCCAGCCCGTCCAGGCCGTCGGTGAGGTTGACCCCATTGGAGGTTCCGGAGATCATGATGTTCGCCCAGATGACGAAGAGGGCGGTCCCGGCGAGGGTGCCTCCGAAGGCCAGGTCGAGCGGTGTGTCCCGCACGAACGAGATGGCGGTCGACGCCGGGGTGTTGCCGTACTCGTCGGGGAAGCGCAAGGCCAAAACTGCGAACACGATGGCGACGAGCGCCTGGCCGGCGAGTTTCTGACGGCTCCGCAGGCCGAGCGAGCGCTGCCGGCTGATCTTGATGTAGTCGTCCAGGAAGCCGACCAGACCGAGTCCGGCCATCAGGAAGAGCACCAGCATCCCGGAGGCGGTCGGTTCGGCATACCCCCGATTGCCGAGGAAGCTGGTGGACAGGTGTGCGGCGAAATAGCCGATGATCGTCGCGGCGATGATCACGGTGCCACCCATGGTCGGGGTGCCCCGCTTGGTGTGGTGCGCGGTCGGCCCGTCGTCGCGGATGATCTGGCCATACCCGCGCTTGACCAGGAACTTCATGTATGCCGGTGTCCCCAGCAGCCCGATCATGAGCGCCACCACGGCAGCCACGAGCACGGCTAGCACGAGTTCTCCTCCTCTTGGGGCACGGGGGCATCCCGAAGCCGGTCCCCCAGGAAGCGGAGTCCGGCGCCATTGCTGGACTTGACCAGCACGATGTCGCCGGCTGCCACGATGTCGACGGCCAAATCGTAGGCGCTATCGAGGTCGGCCGCATATCTGATGCTCAGCCCCGGGTCTGCCTCGCCCGCCCCGGCCCCGATCTTTGCCCCGGCCCCGATCTCGCGGGCCAGGTCCCCGACGACGATGAGGGTATGGACGCCCCGGGCCGCCGCGGCGGCCCCCACGGCGCGATGCGCGGCCCCGGACTCCTCACCCAGCTCGAGCATCGGGCCGAGAACCGCGATGATCCGCCGGCCGGCGCCCATCACCGCCAGGGTGTCCAGGGCCGCGGTCATCGACTCGGGATTGGCGTTGTAGGCGTCGTTGACGATGGTCACACCGTCGGCGCGTTCGCTGACCTCCATCCGATAGCGACTGACCGGGTGGCAGGTGGCGAGCACGGAGACGACGCGGTCCAACGGCATACCCAGCTCGAGCGCGGCGGCGATGACCGCCAGGGCATTGCCCACCTGATGGCGCCCGGCGACCGCCAGGCGTACCTGCGCGGTGCCGTGCGCACTGGCCACCCGGAAGCTCGCGGTGCCATCGGGCGCCAGCTCGATGTCCGTGGCCCGCAGGTCGGCCGCTGGGCTCTCCCCCACGAGCACGACGCGGGCGGGCGTACGCTCCGCCATGGCGGCCACCAGCGGATCGTCGGCGTTGAGGATGGCCAGTCCGCGCGCCGGGAGCGCCTGCACCAACTCGGACTTCGCCTCGGCAATCGCGGCGCGGGATCCGAACTCCCCCACGTGTGCCGACCCGACATTCAAGACGATGCCGATGCTGGGTGGGGCGATCTGCGTCAGGTAACGCACATGACCCAGTCCGCGGGCCCCGAGCTCGACGACGAGGTAGCGGGTGGTGGGCGTCATCCGGCATACGGTCAGCGGCACCCCCACCTCGGAGTTGTAGGACCCGATCGGCGCCACCGTCTCCCCGGCGGCGGCCAACACCTGGCCCAGCAGATCCTTGGTCGAGGTCTTGCCGGACGAGCCGGTGATTCCGACGACCGCCAGATCCGGACTGGAGTCGATCAGGTGTCGGGCGATGGCGGCGAAGGCGGCCTGCTCATCCGGGACCACGAGACGAGGTAACGGCCCAACATCTCGGGTGACGAGCGCCGCCCGGGCACCGGAAGCAGCCGCGGCCGCGATGAACTCGTGCCCGTCAGCGCTCGCGCCGACCCGGGCGACATAGAGACTCCCCGGCACGGCTTCCCGGGAATCGGTGACGACCGCCGCGTCGATCATGAGGCCGGCCGCGGCTCCCGGGTCGATTCCGGACAGTGTGCCGCCGGTGACATCGGCCAGCGCGGCCAGGGACCGGGCGATCACCGGGCCCTCGCTGTGGCGGCCGCATCGAGGGCCGCTGCCAGTTCGGCGCGGTCATCGAAGGGGTGGATGATCCCGGCGATGTCCTGCCCCCGCTCATGACCCTTGCCAACCACGGCCACGATCGCCCCGGCTCCGGCACCCAGCCCTGCCGCGACGGCCGCCCGGATGGCCTCGCGCCGATCCGGGATCTCGCGAATGTCCTTCTCGGGCGCGCGCTCTCGCGCGCCCGCCAGAACCGCGGCACGAATCACCGCCGGGTCCTCGGAGCGCGGATTGTCATCGGTGACCAGCACGACGTCCGCAATCTGCGCGGCTGCCGCGCCCATGGCCGCTCGCTTGCCCGAGTCCCGGTCGCCGCCTGCGCCCAGGACCACGATCAGGGCGCCTGGCGCCGCCCCGGGACGCAAGGCGGTCAGGGCCGCGGCGACGGCGTCGGGGGTGTGCGCATAGTCGACGACTCCCTGCGGCATTGCCTCCAGCGCCTCGCGCCGCGGCCGACCGGCCCCCGTCGGGCCCACGCGCTCCATCCGGCCGGGCACGTGCGGATCGGTGCCAACCGCGGCCCGAACCGCGGCAGCGTCGTGACCGAGCGCCAACAGGGTGAGCGCTGCCAGGGCGGTGTTGACGCGGTTGAAGTCGCCCGGCAAGGCGGAGGTCAGCTCCAGCGTGAGGTCCGGCCCCACCAGCGTGAAAGCGGGCTCGCCCGGCTCGGCCCGGATCTGCCACTGGGCCGCGCGCCCGGTGCTGCTGAGCGTGTCGAGCGGAATCATCGCCTCCCGCGCCAGCCGTTGACCCCACTCGTCATCGACGCAGATCACCCGATGCCGGGCCCGTTCGGGGGTGAACAGGTCCGCCTTGGCTCGGTAGTAGTTCTCCATCGTCTTGTGATGATCCAGGTGGTCCTGGGAGAGATTGGTGAAGACCGCGACGTCATACACGAGCCCATCGACGCGATGCAGGGACAAGGCGTGACTGGAGACCTCCATGACGCACGTCGCGACCCCCGCCTCGCGCATGGCCGCCACCAGGGCATGCACATCCGTCGCCTCCGGGGTGGTCCGGACGCTGGGCACGTGGCGCTCCCCGATCCGGGTCTCGACCGTGCTCATCAGCCCGACCAGTTGACCGTGGGCGCGCAGCGCCGATTCGATGAGGTATGCCGTGGTCGTCTTGCCATTGGTCCCGGTCACGCCCACGAGGGCGAGCCCGGGCGGTGCCGTGGCATAGATCAGCGCGGAAGCGGCACCCAAGACGGCCCGCGGGTCGGGGACCCGCAGCACCGGCAGATCGATGCCCGCCTGGGAGATGAGATCGAGCCCAGCTGGGTCGCTCAGGATCGCCACCGCGCCCCGGTCACGGGCCTGAGCCGCGAACTGAGCCCCGTGCACATGGGCGCCGGGCAGCGCGGCATACAAATCCCCGGGCTGGATGGTTCGCGAGTCCAGGCTGACACCGGTCACCGCAGAGGTGTTCGAGCGCGGCTCACTGGCCCCGACGCCGGCGGCGATGACCGACAACGCCACCGGCGCTCCGTGGGCAGGGCGGATGCTCATCGACGGGCCGTCACTGACGGCCGCGATCGCGGAGCACGGCCGGGTCGTCGGGGTCGGGAGTTTCCTCCAACTTGAGTTGCAAGGTGGGGGGCGTGGTGTCCTCCGGGGTCGGGGGGATGTCCAGCGACTGCAGGGCGTAGGTCATCACATCGTGGAAGACCGGCGCCGCCACGACCCCGCCGTAGTGACCCTTGATGGGCTTTTGGATGATGACCGAGACCACGAGTTCCGGGTCACCCGCCGGCGCGTAGCCGATGAAGCTTGCGGTGTACCCCGAGTAGCCGCCGACCCGGGAGTCGTAGCGCTCGGCGGTTCCGGTCTTGCCGGCCACGCGATAGCCCTTGATCTGGGCTGCGGGTGCGGTCCCCTCGGGTCCGACGACACCCTCGAGCATCTCACTGAGCTCACGGGCCACGCTCTCGGAAACGACCCGCGTCTTGACGGACTCCGGGGTCGGTTGCAGGGCGCCCGTGCCGTCCGCCACGGCGGCCACCAGCTTGGGCGCGATGTGGACCCCGCCATTGGCGATCGTCTGATAGACCCCCGCCGCTTGGAGGGCCGTGATCGAGAGCCCCTGCCCGAAGAGGACGGTGTAGCGCTGCGAGCCGCTCCAGTCCTTGGCGGGAGCCAAGAGGCCGGCGCTCTCACCGGGGAAGTTCACCGCGGACTTGGACCCCAACCCGAACTTGCGGAAATAGCTCTCCATCGTGGCCGCCGGCACCTGCTCCCCAGCCAGGATGGTCCCGGTGTTGCTCGACTGTGCGAGCGCGCCCGCGAACGTCAGGTATTCGGTGGGGTGCGTGTGACTGTCGCTGAACTCGCGATCGGAGCGGCGCAGGGAGTAGGGCACGATCATTTCGGTCTGCGGCGTCACCTTGCCCTCTTGGAGGGCCGCGGCGGCGGTGATGACCTTGGCCGTCGAGCCCGGCTCGAAGACTTCCGTGAAGGCGAGGTTGGTGAGGGAACTGTCGTCGGTGATCTTGTTGGGGTCGAAGGTCGGGTAGGAGGCCAGTGCCAACAACTCGCCCGTCTTGGCCTTGCTCACCACGACCGTCCCCGAGGTGGCGGCGACCTCCTTGATCTTCTGCGCCAAGACATTCTGGGCGTACCACTGCAGATCATTGCGAATGGTCAAGGAGACATCGCGCCCCGGCTGCGCCGCCGTGTCCTGGGTGAAGCCCATCGGCAACCGCACCCCGTCTTGGCCGATCTCGTACTGCGACTGTCCCGGCTCACCCCGCAACGCCGAATTGAGGTAGAGCTCGACGCCGCCCGCCCCCTCCTGGTTCGCGGTGGTGAACCCCACCAGGCTGGCCGCAGTCGTCGACTGCGGGTAGGAGCGCACCGAGGTCCGCTTGCTGTAGATGCCAGGGATTCCCAGTTGGTTGATGGTGTGCCAGGTCAGCGGTGAGGTCGACTTGTGCAACTCCACATAGCGCGTCTTGGGCGTCGCGAGCAGCTTGGCGACCGATTCCTGGTCCTTGCCCAGCAGCGGCGCGAGATCCGCGGCCGCGCCCGCCACCCCCACCTGGGTGAGCTTGCCATCGATCTTCTTCTTGTAGGCGGGGATCGCCATCGGATCCGCGATGACCACCCGCTTCTCGATGCTGGACGCCAAAATGGTGCCGGTCGCATCGGTGATGGAGCCCCGCATCGCGGGGATGGACTCGGTGACCACCCGGATCTGCTGCCCGAGGGCAGCGGAAGCATCCGCGTCCATCCCCTGAATGCGCACCAGTTGGGCGCCGAACAAGCTAAAGACTGTCTCTTATACACATCTCCGAGCCCACGAGACGGACTCCTATCTC
>CALLZC010000071.1 GCA_937858995.1 uncultured Nostocoides sp. | reverse complement strand
TTTTCAAGCAGAAGACGGCATACGAGATAGGAGTCCGTCTCGTGGGCTCGGAGATGTGTATAAGAGACAGGCCGCCAAGTCGGCGCCGGCAAAGTCGGCCCCAGCCAAGAAGAGCGCCGCCAAGACAACGACGGCAGCCACCCGGACGGCCCGCAAGAGCACCAAGTAGCCCGCAAGCACCAGTACCCCCAAGAGCGCCACGTACCCAAAGCTCCCAGGGTCCGCCGCGTCGTCGCGGCGCGGCGGACCGGGCCGGCGGCCCCTCGGTCAGCGGATGGGCTGATCGTCGCCGATGCCGACGATCCAGACGCGGGTCACTTCCAGCGGGGAGTGGGCCTGCGACGGGTCCGCGCGCCGCACCTCGATGCTGACGCGTTGGCCCACTCGCAGGTGCAGGAGCCCGCTGCCCGCGAGCGCGTGCGTGGGAAACTCCAGGACGAGGCCGTCGTCAAGGATGACCGACCCGCACGCCTCGTCGGCGCGGTAGGTGTACACGCTGCCCTGCACAGGAGCACCTTACTCAGCTCTCCCGGCCTCAGTGCTCCGGGCCGGGTCCCATCGGCACAGCTCCGGCGAGCGCCGCCGCCGTATGCCGTCCGCACCCCAGGGCGAGCACCGCTTCCAGGTCGTCCCGCACGTCGACATCGGTGCGCAACCGAGGCAAGGGCAGCGGCAGCCGCTCGAAGCCGGCGGCCTGGTGTCGAGCCGCCGACCCGGGTCCAAAGGAAGACTCTAAGACGCTCCCGTGCACGGTCAGCAGCACGGTGCCCGTTCCGGCCCGATCGGGAACGAAGGCCCGAGGATGCACCTGACAGGCCCTCAGTGCGGCCCTCAGATCCTCGGGTCGCAGCGCCGGTAGGTCCCCCAACAGGACGCCGAGCGCGCTCCCGGGCACCGTGAGCCTCCCGGCCGCACGGATTGCGCCATGGAGACCGGCGCCCGGATCCGGGACCACCCGGGCGCCGGCTGCTGCTGCATACGGGCCCAGGAGGTCGTCGTTCGTCACCACGAGGAGGGCGCTCGCGGGCAGGGCGCCGAGCGCCGCCTCGATCGTGTCGAGAGCAAAGGCGCGGGCCAGGTGTTCGCGTCGTGGAACTGCGAGCCTCGACTTGCCGTGGGGTGCACCCCGGGCCGGCACGATGAGCGTCCACTCCAGTGCCGTCATACGAGGGATCCTGCCACGCACTCGACGGCTGCTGCGCGGCGTGGGGGCCAACCCCACACGCATCGCGCGGCATAGGCTGACGCCGTCCCGCGACCGACCGACCAGAGGCCCGAATGCGCACCGCAGACCAACGCCAGCTGCCCCTGGCGTATCGCTTCGTCGTTGGTGTCCTGCGGCCACTATTGCAGGTGCTCACCAAA
The DNA here is from genome assembly GCA_937858995.1 of uncultured Nostocoides sp. Lineage (GTDB taxonomy): Bacteria > Actinomycetota > Actinomycetes > Actinomycetales > Dermatophilaceae > Nostocoides_A. The sequence goes on along the minus strand of CALLZC010000071.1, from coordinate 43,229 downwards.
CGCCAGTGGAGCGGCATGTCGAACATTCCGGCGAAGGGCGGCTTCGTCGTCTGCCCAAATCATCTGTCGCACATCGACGTTCTGGCTCTCGGCCATTTCATGTATGACAGTGGCCGACCCGTCTATCTCCTCGGAAAGGAGAGCATCTTCCGGGTCCCGGTGGTTGGCTGGATTGTGGCCAAAGCCGGTCAGATCCCGGTCTATCGGGGCACGGCGCGCGCCTCTGATGCCTATCGTGAGGCGGTGGCGGCGGTTCGAGCCGGGCTGCCGATCGGTGTCTATCCCGAGGGTTCGCTGACGCGTGACCCCGACATCTGGCCGATGCGTGGCAAGACCGGTGCCGCAAGGATTGCCCTGGAGACGCGTGCCCCCGTGATTCCGGTGGCGATGTGGGGTCCGCAGGAGTTGCTCGTCGCCTACTCGAAGATCCCTCGGCTGTGGCCGCGCAAGACCATGCGGATCAGCGCCGGGGCACCCGTCGATCTCAGCGACCTGTATGACGCCCCGGACCCCCGCGCGGCGGTGGCCGAGGCCACGAGCCGGATCATGGCGGCACTAACCCAAGAACTCGCCGACATCCGCGGCGAGGTGGCCCCAGCGCGCCGCTACGACCCGGCCGAGCACGGGGAGAGTGAATACGGGAAGCCGCGTCGTCGCTCGGCCTAGGGCTGCGGTTCGACGCTGGTGAGCGCCTGCGTCAGATCGGCCCAGATGTCCTCGACGTCCTCGATGCCGACACTGATGCGCACGAGGTTCTCGGGCGTGGTCGAGGGTTCGTTCGCGATGGCCCGCCGGCGTTCCCACTGGGTCTCGACACCGCCCAACGAGGTGGAATGGCTGATCAAGCGGCTGGCCTGGCAGATCGCAGCGGCGCCGTGAGCGCCCCCGCGCACCTCAATCGAGATCATGGCCCCGAACCCGGGGTAGCGCACCCGCTCCACGTGCTCGTGCCGGCCTAACCGGGCGGCCAGGATCGCCGCGTTCCGGCAGGCGCGATCCCACCGCACCGCCAGGGTGCGCAGCCCACGGGTCGCCAAGAAGACCTCCATGGGCCCGGGGATCCCGCCGCCGAGGGTGCGCCGCAGGTGCAGTGCCGCCAACCGCTGAGCGTCCGCAGCGGCGACCACTAGGACCCCGAGCACGACATCGGAATGCCCGGAGAGGTACTTCGTCGCCGAATGCACGACGATGTCGGCGCCCAACTCCAAGGGACGCTGCGACAGGGGGGTGGCGAAGGTGTTGTCGACGGCAATCGTGGCGCCTGCGGCTCGTCCCGCGGCACAAGCCGCGGCGAGATCCGCCACCTCGAGCAGCGGATTGGTCGGCGACTCCAACCACAACAGGTCCGCGCCCACGACGGCGGCCGCAATGGCTTCGGTGTCGGTGATGTCGACCCACTCGACGCGCCAGCGTTTCGTCGCCTCGCCGGAGCGCAGGATCGAGTCGACGCCGTTGTAGACCCCGGCCGGGGCGACAATCCGGGCACCCACCGGCACGCCGTGCAGCACGGCGTCCACGGCGGCCATCCCCGACGCGAAAACCAGGGCGCGCCCGCCCTCGAGCGCGCCGACGATCTCCTCGAAGGCGCTCCAGGTGGGATTGCCCTGGCGTCCGTAGCTGGTTGGCGCCCCCGCGGCATACGTTGAGGTGAGCTCGGGCGGGACCACGAGGCTGGCCCCGGGCAGTTGGTCCGGTCGCCCCAGCGCAACGATCGCGGTGGCGGGCTGCAGCGCGGGGTGAGCATGCGTCATATGGCGACAATAGAGGCCCGGGTCGTGGGTGTTCTCCCGCGTGCCCGGCAACCCCGCGGGTAGGGTCGGGGGCGATGACCACCTCGCCTCCCCACGCATCGGCCACCCCCCGCACGATCCGCGTCGCGCTGTTGTTCGGCGGGCGTTCCTCGGAGCACGCCGTCTCGTGTGCCACCGCTGCGGGCGTGATGCGGGCAATCGACCGTGACCTCTATGACATCTTGCCGATTGGGATCGCCCCCGACGGCAAGTGGGTGCTCCTGCGCGACGACCCCGCCGCCCTGGAACTCACCCGCACGCAGACGCCGGTAGTGCCCGACGACGCATCGGCCGTCGCCGTGCCTACCAGCACCCGGGATCGCCGCCTGCGCACCGCGGACCCCGGAGCCGTTCCCGTCGAGCTCGGCGAGGTCGACGTCGTCTTCCCGGTGTTGCACGGGCCCTACGGCGAAGACGGCACCGTCCAGGGCCTGCTCGAACTGGCCGATCTGCGCTATGTCGGCTCGGGTGTCCTGGCCTCGGCCGCGGGGATGGATAAGCACTTCATGAAGGTCATCTTTGCCGGCGCCGGCCTGCCGATCGGGGCGCACACGGTCATCACCGACGCGCAGTGGCGGCACGACCCGGCGACGGCTCGCGCCGCGGTGGCGAGTTTGGGTATGCCGGTCTTCGTCAAGCCGGCCCGTGCCGGCAGTTCGATGGGCATCACCAAGGTCACCGCGCTGGAGCACCTCGACGCGGCAATTGAGACGGCCCGCGCCCACGACCTGAAGGTCATCGTCGAAGCGGCCATCGAGGGCCGCGAGATCGAATGCGCCGTCCTGCAGGGTCGCGATGGCCAACCCGTGCGGACCTCGCATGTCGGCGAGATCGTCGTGCGCGCCGGACACGGGCATGACTTCTACGATTTCGACGCCAAATATCTCGACAGTGACGCCGTCGAGCTGAGTTGCCCGGCCGATGTGCCGGTCGAGGTCAGCAATCGGATCCGCGAGCTGGCCGTCGCCGCCTTTCAAGCGCTGGGCTGTGAAGGTCTCGCCCGCGTCGACTGCTTCTACACCACCTCGGGGCAGGTGCTGGTCAACGAGATCAACACCATGCCCGGATTCACGCCGAGCTCGATGTACCCGCGGATGTGGCAGGCCAGCGGCCTGAGCTATCCCGAACTGATCGACGAGCTGATCGCCTTGGCCCTGGAGCGCCCGCTCGGTCTGCGCTGACGTCAGGGACCCGGTGATCGGGTCACGCACGCCCGATCGGTGGTGGGCAGGCTGCGGGCGACGTCGGTGAAATCGGTGAGCAGCATCGGTTCCGGAGCGTAGGCCCGGGGGATCAGCACCTCGATCGCCGGATCCCGGCCATAGGTGGCAAAGGCGGTGCCATCGTCCAGGGGCCGGATGACCCAATCGATCCCATTGACGCTCAGGCACTCCAGGGTCGTCGGGGCCAGCGGTGCCAAGCCGCAGCGCGCGATAACCGGCGGGTCACCCCAGGCGGCGATCGCCGGGTCCGAAGGGGACGTCTTCCGGGCGACCAGCTCACCGAGGCTGACCGGCCAGGCGAGCTCACGACATACCGCTGCGGCACCGAACTCCGTCGGCACGCTCACGGGAACACTGCCATCGCCGCAGGCAGCTGCGGCAGTCAGCATCGCCGTCCCGGTGAGAACGGCGGCGGCGGAGCGGAGCGTCAGACGTGGACGATTGTGCAGGTCAACGTCCGGGTGATGCCGGGAACCTCTTGGATCTTGGCGATGACGAGCTTGCCCAGGTCATCGACCGTGGACGCCTCGACGCGCGCGATGCAGTCGTACGGACCGGTGACGTCCTCCGACATGGTGACCCCGGCGATTCCGGCGACGGACTCGGTCACGGACGCGGACTTGCCGACCTCGGTCTGGATCAGGATGTAGGCCTGGACCACGGCTTCCCCCTTCAAGGGACGGTATGCGGTGTCCCGAGTGGGACGTCGCGCAGAACGCTACCCTGCAGCACGTGTCGTCGTCTCCCCGGGGTGTGGTAGCCGATCTTAGCGAGGATCAGCTCTTGGCTCTCGTGCTGCCCTTGTTGGCGGGCCCGCGGCACGAGCCAGTGGGCCCGGGCGATGACGCGGCCGTCCTGGATGTCACCGGTCAGCTGGTCGCGAGCACCGATGCCATGGTTCGGGGCCGCGACTGGCGCGATGAGTGGTCGACCCCCGAACACGTCGCTGCCAAGGCAGTCATCCAAAATCTGGCGGATATCGCGGCCATGGGCGCGCGACCCACGAGCCTGCTGTGCACCGTGGTGATGGAACCCCAGACTTCCGTGGACTGGGTGCTGCGGTTCGCCCGAGCCTTGGGTGAACAATGCCGACGGTATGACGTCAGCGTCGCCGGCGGTGACCTCAGCTCGGCGCCTCCGGGGACCCTCATCATCAGCATCACGGCCTTTGGGGAACTCGACGGCCGGCCGGTGCTGCGCAGCGGCGCCCAGCCGGGTGACCTCGTCGCGGTGAGCGGACCCCTCGGGCGCTCCGCGGTCGGTCTTGACCTGCTGGAGGCAGCCACGGCAACCGGGACCGACCCCACCATTCTGGACCCTCACGCTCTGGCCCACCATCGAGCGCCAACCGCTCCGCTGAGCCAGGGACCCGCGGCTGCCGGCGCGCAGGCGACGGCAATGATGGACATCTCCGATGGGCTGTCGCGGGACGGGGCCCGCATCGCCCGGGCCAGCGGGGTTCGGCTGGCCTTGGAGTCGGCCGCCTTGGCGCCGGACTTGAACTGGGCCGAGGAACATCTACCGCGGGATCGGGCCCGCTGGTGTGTGCTGCACGGCGGCGAGGAGCACAGCCTGCTGGCGACCTTCCCGCCACAGGTGGGCGTGCCGACATACTGGCGCGCGATCGGCCGCGTCGAGGCGCTGCCTGACGGGACCACCCCGGGGGTGCTCCTGGATGGCCGCCCGCTGCCGGAGTCGGGCTGGGATCACTTCCACCCCGCGTCGGGCTGACCGGCGTGGCCGACGGGCGGTCGCGCTGCCACCGCCGATACGCGACAGCGGCCGGGAGCGTGAACGCTCCCGGCCGCTGTGTCGCGCTGTGTCAGCGAGCGACCTTGCCTGCCTTGAGACAGGAGGTGCACACGTTGAGGCGCTTGGGGGTCTTGCCGGCATCGCCGACCATCGCGCGTACCCGCTGAATGTTCGGGTTCCAGCGACGCTTGGTGCGGCGGTGGGAGTGCGAGATGGAGTGACCGAAGCCAGGGCCCTTACCGCAGACATCGCAGGTGGCAGCCATGGGGGTTCTCCTTGTACGTGAATTCCGGGTGTGCTGGCGCGTCGCGCACGGCATACAGACAACCTGCACAGATTAGCCGACGCCCGGTGCAGCGGGCAAAACGCGGCGGCTGACGACGACCGTGGGTGCTCTCGGCTAACCTGCCAGGCGTCGCGCACGGGCGCGACCACGGTGCCCGCGAGGGGGTGTTGACGCACGAGATGGCCCGTCTCGACTCCGCTCTGTCGCCATTGATCGGCTCGGCGGCCAAGCACCTGCGCGACGCGCGCGGCGTGATCACCGTGGGTGATCTGCTGCGCTTCCTGCCTACTCGCTATCTGTCCTACGACAGCGATGCCACGCAATTGCACGAGGGCGAATTCGTGGTTCTCATCGGCACCGTGGTCACGGCCGTCACCCGGCGGATGACCTCGCGCCGCGGGTCGATGCTCACCGCGGTCCTAAGCGACGGGCACCAGGAGATCGACATGACCTTCTTCAATTCCCGGGCGCACGAGAACAAGCTGCACCCGGGGGTGCGGGTCATTGCCGGTGGCCAGGTGGGTCGCTACAACCGGCGCTGGCAACTGGCCCACCCCGGCTACACCCTGCTCGATGATGCTGCCACCGCGGCCCTTCCGGGGCTGTACCCGGTTTATCCCAGCGTTCCCAAGCTCCACAACTGGAATCTCGTTCAGGCGCTCGGCCTTGTGCTCGGTGCCCTCGACGAGATTCCCGACCCCTTGCCGCAGCATCTGCGGGAACGCCACGGGCTTCCCGATGTGGGGACCACCTTGCGCATGCTCCACCGCCCGGAGAGCCGTGCCCAGGTCGCCCTCGCGCGCGATCGGCTGCGGTATGAGGAGGCGCTGGTGCTCCAGGTAGTGCTCGCCCAGCGTCGGGCAAAGCGGGCGCAGGAGGAGGCCGCGCTGCACGTCCCCGGGGGCGGGCCGCTGCTTGCGGCCTTCGATGACCGGCTCAGCTTCAGCCTCACCGACGGCCAGGTTGCCGTGTGCGACGAGATCCAGGCCGACCTTGCCGGTCCGGCGCCCATGAACCGGCTTCTGCAAGGCGAGGTCGGCGCCGGAAAGACCGTCGTCGCGCTGCGCGCGATGCTGAGCACGGTGGACGCCGGCGCCCAGGCGGCACTCCTGGCGCCCACCGAGGTCCTGGCCGCCCAACATCACCGCTCCATCAGCGCCTTGCTCGGCGACCTCGGTGAATCGGGGTACCTGGGCGGCAGCGACCTGGGGACACGCATCGCCCTGCTGACGGGTTCACAGGGCTCGGCGCAGCGCCGCCGCGCGCTTGCCGATGTCGTTTCGGGTGATGCGGGCATCGTGATCGGGACGCACGCCCTGCTGCAGGAGCAGGTGGCGTTCTACAACCTCGGCATGGTGGTGATCGACGAGCAGCATCGGTTCGGCGTCGAACAGCGCGACAGCCTGCGCGGCAAGGCGCACAGCGCGCCGCACGTCCTCGTCATGACGGCGACGCCGATCCCTCGGACCATCGCGATGACGGTCTTCGGCGACATGGAGACCTCCACGCTCAGCGAGCTGCCCGGGGGTCGCAGCGGGATCAGCACCTTCGTGGTCGATGAGCACCGGCCCGGCTGGCTGGCGCGAACCTGGGCACGCCTCGGTGAGGAATGTCGAACCGGTCGACAGGCGTATGTCGTGTGCCCGCGCATCGGCCCGGGCAGTGGCGGGGAGGAGGGAGTCGACGCCGACCTCTTCGCGGACGACCCGACGGACCCTGACGCGGGAGCGGCCCGCCCCGAGATGATGGGCGTGCTGCACACGTACGAGGAGCTGATCAGCGATCCGAGCCTGACCGGCCTGCGCATCGCGGTCCTGCACGGCAAGCTGCCCGCCGATGACAAGGACGCGGTCATGCGTGACTTCGCGCACGGGCGCATCGACATCTTGGTCGCGACCACGGTCATCGAGGTCGGCGTCGACGTGGCCAATGCCACGATGATGATCGTGCGCGACGCCGATCGTTTCGGCATCTCACAACTGCATCAGTTGCGAGGCCGGGTTGGCCGGGGTGAGCACGCCGGCTTGTGCCTGCTCACGACCCGGGCCGGCCCTGGGGCGGCCGCCGAACGACTGGCGGCCGTGGCGGCGACGACCGATGGTTTCGAACTCGCCCAACTCGACGTGCGCCAGCGCCGTGAGGGCGACGTCCTGGGAGCTCGTCAAAGCGGGGGGCGTGGCCGGCTGCAATTCCTGTCCTTGCTGCACGACGAGGAGGTCATCGCGACGGCGCGGGTGGACGCCGGTGAGTTGGTGGCCAAGGATCCTTCGATGGGACGCCATCCCCTGCTTGCCGCGGCGATCGAGACGTGGCTGCAACCCGAGCAGGCCGAGTTCTTGGAGAAGGGCTGATGACGCGGATCATCGGGGGTCGCGCCGGAGGTCGGAGCCTGGCCACGCCCCGTGGACCGGCGACGCGGCCCACCTCGGATCGGGTCCGCGAAGCCCTGTTCTCGATCCTGCAGGCCCGCGCCGAGATCGAGGGGGCCCAGGTCCTCGATCTGTATGCCGGCTCCGGCGCCCTCGGTCTCGAGGCGGCCAGCCGTGGGGCCCGGCGCGTGGACCTGGTGGAGCAGGACCGTGCGGCGGCCCGGCTCATCGCGCAGAACGCCCGCCGGCTCGGGTTGGCCGAGGAGGTGCACGTCCATGCGATGGCAGTGCGCAGCTTTGCGGCCCGGCCCGCTCCCGGTCCGGCGGACCTGGTGCTGGCCGACCCCCCCTATCCGATGAGCGCGGGCGACGTGGCGGCGGACCTGGGGGCGCTGGCCGCGGGGGAGTGGATGGGCCCGGAAACGACGCTCGTCCTCGAGCGTTCGCGGCGCTCGCCCGAGCCTGCGTGGCCCACCGGTTGGGAGCGGCTGGATCGGCGTACCTATGGGGATACGACCTTGTGGTTCGTGCTCGGAGGCGCTGGCCCGGGGCAGGACCAACTCACCGCCCCGCCTGATTGCTAGGTTCGCTCCATGGCTTCGCGCGTGGTGTGCCCCGGCTCCTACGACCCGGTGACCGTCGGACACCTCGACGTCATCGCGCGGGCGGCCGCGCTCTTCGACGAGGTCGTGGTCGTTGTCATGCACAACCCCGCGAAGTCTGGCACCTTCCCGGCGGCCGAGCGGGTGGCCTTTATCGACGATGCAACCGCGTCATTGCCGGGAGTCCGGGTACTCGCGGCAACCCCCCAGCTCATCGTGGACCTCTGCCGCGACCTGGAGGCCACGGCGATCCTCAAGGGTCTGCGCGGCGCCGGTGACTACGACTACGAGATCCCGATGGCCACGATGAATAGGCATCTCAGCGGCATCGAGACCCTCTTCTTGCCCGGCGATCCAGCGACCGCCCACATCTCGAGCTCGCTGGTGAAGGAGGTCTGCGCGCTCGGCGGCGATATCACCGGGATGGTTCCCGGCCCGGTGCGCGACGCCTTGATCGCCCGGCGACAATTTGGGGCCGCGCCCGGGGCCGGGTAGGCTAGATCCTCGGTCCGCTTCCGCTCGCGGCGACGCCGGGCCAATCCAACCATCAGCACTGCGTGGAGCCATGAACCGTCTCGACCCTCGCTCGCCCCAGGTGTTCAGCACCGTGGAGCTGAGCCGTCGTCCGGGGTCGATGCTGCAGAGTTCTCGCGTCATCGAGGCACCGGAGCGCATCGGCACCGAGGTCATTGCCGTGCCCGCGGGCGCGCCCTTGGAGATCGAGGTGCGCCTGGAGTCGGTGCTCGAGGGTGTGTATGCCAGCGGGGTGGTCCGTGGGATCGCCTCGGGTGCGTGCGTGCGTTGTCTCGAGCCGGTCACGGTTCCCGTCGCGGGCACCTTCCAAGATCTGTTCGCGTATCCCGATCGCGCCGCCCACCACCGCGAGGTGGGCGTGGCGGATGTGGACGTGCCGGACTACGAAGTCCAAGGCGATCTGATCGACCTCGGCCCGCTGCTCGTGGACACCATCGTTCCTGCACTACCGTTTCAACCGGTATGCCGCCCGGAATGCCCGGGACTGTGTGCGCAATGCGGTTTCCGCCTTGCGGACGACCCGGGCCATGCCCATGAACTGCTCGACCCGCGCTGGTCGGCCCTGGCCTCGTTGGCCGGGGAAACCGACGCGGCTGACCCTACTGAGAAAAGGAATTGACGTGGCTGTCCCGAAGCGGAAGACCTCGCGCTCCAACACCCGTTCCCGCCGCGCCAATTGGAAGGCCACTGCGGTAGCCACCACGACGTGCCCGGCCTGCAAGGCGCCCATGGTGCCGCATGTGGCGTGCCCATCGTGCGGCGTCTACAAGGGCCGCCACTACGGCACCGCTGAGCGCACCGAACACCAGGCCTGATCAGCGCGCGCTGACCATCATGCGGCGGCCCAGCGACGAACTACGCGACCACATTCGTGAGGTCTGCGGGGTCGACGTCGCGGGGCCGCTCTTGGTGCTTGCCCTGACTCACCGGTCCTACGCCTACGAATCCGGGGCCATCCCGCACAACGAGCGACTGGAGTTCTTGGGCGACTCAGTCCTCGGGCTCGTGGTCACCGACCATCTCTATCGCAGCTACCCCGATCACCCGGAAGGTCACCTGGCCAAGGTCCGGGCCGCAACGGTGAACATGCGCGCCTTGGCCGATGTCGGGCGCACCATCGGTCTCGGTGACTATCTCCTGCTGGGCCGCGGTGAGGAGACGACCGGAGGCCGGGACAAGGCGTCGATCCTTGCAGACACCACCGAGGCCGTCATCGGTGCCGTCTACCTGGCCGGGGGCATCGAAGCCGCGACAGTCTTCGTTCACCACCTCGTTGCGCCCGTCCTCGGTGCTGCCGCCGAGCTGGGCGCCGGCTTGGACTGGAAGACCTCGCTCCAAGAGCTCAGCGTCGCACTCAACCTCGGGCCGCTCGAATATCGGATCCTCGATGAGGGTCCCGAGCACGAAAAGGTCTTCACCGCCTCGGCGGTTGTCGGCGGCCAGGTTCACGGTGTCGGAGTCGGCCGCACCAAGAAGCACGCGGAACAGCAGGCCGCCCAAGAGGCATGGAACGCGCTATCGGCCTCCAAGCCCGCACCGCCCGGCTGACCCGTGCCCGAACTGCCGGAGGTCGAGGTAGTCCGCCGCGGGTTGGCCGCGCACGTGACGGGGGCCCGGATCGTCGAGGTGAGCACCACCGGATCGCGGGTATTGCGCCGGCATACCCCCGGACCGGCCGACTTCGCCGCTCGGGTTGCGGGGCGCCAGATCACCGCGATTCGACGTCGGGGGAAGTATCTCTGGCTCGATCTGGATGGTGAGGGACTGGTGGTTCACCTCGGGATGAGCGGGCAACTGCTACTGGCCCATCCTGAGGCCGCCCGGCCCAAGCATTTGCACGCCTGCTTCGCTGTCCGGGCGGCCGATGGTGGCGACCTCGAAGTCCACTTCGTCGACCAGCGGACCTTCGGAGCGTTGGTCTTGGCTCCGCTGGACCACGACGGTGTCCCGGAACCGGTGGCCCACATCGCCCTCGACCCCTTTGACCCGGACTTCGACGCGCGGTCCGTGGCGCGACGCATCACCCAGCGAGCCAGCGGCATCAAAAGGCAGCTGCTCGATCAGTCGATCGTGTCCGGAATCGGCAATATCTATGCCGATGAGGCCCTGTGGCGCGCCCGAATTCACGGTGAGCGGCCAGGAAACCGACTGACCCAGCCTGCGGTCGTGCGTCTGCTCGGTCACGCGCGAGCGGTGATGGCCGACGCGCTGGGGGAGGGTGGCACGAGTTTCGACTCGCTCTATGTCAACGTCAACGGGGAGTCGGGCTACTTTTCCCGGGAGCTGCAGGCCTATGGCCGCGGTGGGCAGCCTTGTCTGCGGTGTGGGAGCGTGCTGGTTCGCGAGCACTTCATGAATCGTTCGTCGTTCTTTTGCCCGCGCTGCCAGCCTCGACCGCGCCACCCCTAGGCCCCGGGCACCCGTAGGGCGTCCAATGCTGGTGACTGCGACGAACCCTTAGGGAATCGGTAGCACGGGCAGCCGGACCTCGATGCCCGTGCGCGCAACCGACAGGTCGGCGAACGTCTGGCGGACCACCGCGGCATACGCGTGCTGCCCGGTCATGCTCGGGTGTATGCCGTCGCTCTGCAACAGGGTCCGCTCGGTGCGCACCCTGGCACTCCAGTCGGCCACCACGACATTGCGGTAGTCCGCCGCGACTCGCTTCAACGCGGCATTGTCGGAGCTGGCGCGCGTGCTGTTGAGGTGCACATTGACCAGCACGATCATCCGGTGCGATCCGAGACGATCCAGCGTGGCCCGGACGTCAGCTTCCGTCACCCCGGCGTTCGTCCCGAAAGAGAGCACCACCGCACGTCGAATGTCGGTTCCCGACGCGAGCACGGCCCGGTAGCCACTCGACCACCTCCGATTCGACTTTGCGTCGATGCGGATTCCGGGGAAGTAGTACTTCAGGGCTGGCACCGACCCGACCATCATCGAGTCTCCGTAGGCGTCGATCTCCTCGCCCATGGGCATGCTGAAGTCCGCCGCCCGCGGCTCGGAAACGGCTGAATCGGGGACCGGCGAGCGGATCGCGGCTTTCTCGTTCAGCACGATCTGCTGCTGCGCCGACGTCATCCCGGGCGCCGACGCCAGGGCCGCCCCGGCCAGGAGCAGCACTGTGGTGGCGCCGATCAGGAGCACGCGGCGGCCATCGGCTCGACCCGGGAGCTGCCTCGCCCACAGGTCGACGGCCCCACGCCACCCCCGGCGTCGAACCGGCAGCTCGACCAGTCGATAGCACAGGTCCGCTAAGGCCAGGATGACCACAACGCACCACAGCCGGGTCCACCCGAAGCCCGCTGACCCGGGCACAGGTCCGTAGTCGGCGTTGACGACCAGGATGACGGGCCAATGCCACAGATAGATGCCGTAGGAGCGCTCGCCGATCCACCGCAGGGCCGGAAGGTCGAGCGCCCTCGCCAAGGTTCCACCGGTGATGGCGCTGGCGATCAGGACCGCTGACGCAACGCTGGCCAGGACCAGGCCGCCGCGGAAAGTCAGGGGGCGGGACTCATCGAGCCACCACATCAGCCCGGCCAGGACACCGAGGGCGAGCGCGGTCGCCGGCCGGCGCCGAGCGATCCAGAAGGCCGGGCCCCGAATCTCGGGGGTGGTCCACCACAACGCCAGCGCGGCCCCGATCATGAGTCCGAAGACGTGCGTGTCGGTGCCGTAATACACCCGGGTGGCGCCCACCTCAGGGTCGAACCGCGCCGCCATCAGGAACCCGGAGCCCGCCGCCAGGATGAGCACGATCCCGATCCGGGACCGTGCGGAGCGGATCGCGATGAGCAACCCCAGCGTGATCAGCGGCCAGGCAAGGTAGAACTGCTCCTCGACCGCGAGCGACCAGAGATTGGTCAGGAGCTGCGGGCTGGTGGCGGCGAAGTAGTTCGACCCGGCCGCGATCTGCACCCAGTTGAAGGAAAAGGTCAGGGCACCGAGCACTTGCGGGCCGATTCCCACCAGCAGGTCGCGCTCGCTGACCCAGGCCAGCAGCACCGAGAAGGGGATAACGACGAGCAATGCGGGGAGCAGCCGCCGCGCGCGGCGAGCCCAGAAGGCGGGCAGGTCGAGTCGGCCAGTGCGTGCGTGCTCCCGCACGAGCAGGGTGGTGATCAGGAAGCCCGAGACGACGAAGAAGATATCGACGCCCAGGAATCCACCGGGCAACCAGGCGGGGTTGAGGTGGAAGACCACGACCGCGACGACGGCCAGGGCCCGGAGCCCATCGAGCCCCGGAATGCGCCCGCTACCGCTGCTGGGCTGAGTCGACGCGGCCAGTGTCGACGCGGCCAGTGGTGACGCGGCCAGTGGTGGTGCGGCTGGGGCATCGAGACGATGGGGATCCGTCATCGTCATAGGCACCTCCGGTCGCTGGCTAGTCGGGGGATCTAGTCGGGGGATCCCGGCTGAGAACTACCGTACGGACAGGCACCGACAGCGGCCGGATGCCACGCTGCACGCGGGCTGCCTAAGCTCCCGGTATGTGCGAGGTCGAGCGGCTGGTCGTCCATCTCAGTGGCCGGGTGCAAGGGGTGGGAATGCGCTGGTGGGTTCGGGCGCGCGCCCTGGAGTTGGGGTTGGTCGGCTATGCCCGCAATACCGATGACGGCCGGGTGGAGGTGTGCGCCGAGGGTCCGCGCGCGGCGCTGGACGGGCTGCTCGCCCTGCTGATCGAGGTCCCCAGCGCCTCCCGCCGGCCCGGCGCCGTGCGCACCGTCTCGCCGCCGGTGCGCGGTGCGGCCTCGGGCCGCTACGACGGATTCGCCGAGCGCTAGGGCGGGCTGCGGCCGAGTGCGCCAGTCCCACCGGCCCGCGCGGCCCCAGTTCCGCGGGACGGATTGCCTACGATGCCGGTATGACGGCCGACGCCCCCACGCAGGGCCTGCCCCCAGCGCTGGTTCGCCTGCGCTCGAGCATCGACAATATCGACGCGGCCCTGGTTCATTTGCTCGCCGAACGCTTCAAGGCCACCCAGCAGGTCGGGGAGCTCAAGGCCACCTACGGCTTGCCCGCGGCGGACCCGGCGCGCGAGGAACGTCAGATCACCCGTCTGCGCAGCCTTGCCGACGAAGCAGGTCTCGACCCGCAATTCGCCGAAAAGTTCCTCAACTTCATCATCGCCGAGGTGATCCGGCACCACGAGGCCATCGCCGGCGTCACCTATGAATAGCCCTGCGCCTGACGGCTGCGCCTGACGGCGCGGCGCGATGGGCGCGGTTACAGTGGGCAGGCTTTCGTCCATTCACACGCGAGGACCTCACCCGTGCACGTCAAAACCCTGACCTTGAAGGGTTTCAAGTCGTTCGCGTCGGCTACCACCTTCCGTCTTGAGCCAGGCGTGACGTGCATCGTCGGGCCGAACGGCTCCGGCAAGTCCAATGTCGTCGACGCCGTCGCCTGGGTGATGGGCGAGCAGGGTGCCAAGTCGTTGCGCGGCGGCAAGATGGAAGACGTCATCTTCGCGGGCACCGCCGGGCGGGCCCCGCTGGGCCGCGCGGAGGTGTCGATGACCATCGACAACACCGATGGTGCCCTGCCGATCGACTACACCGAGGTGACGATACGCCGAACCATGTTTCGCTCGGGCGGCTCCGAGTACGCCATCAACGGGACCGTATGCCGGTTGCTCGACATCCAGGAGCTGCTATCCGACTCCGGCATCGGGCGCGAGATGCACGTCATTGTTGGCCAGGGCCAGCTGGACACCGTCCTGCGCGCGACGCCCGAGGAGCGGCGGGGCTTCATCGAAGAGGCCGCGGGCGTCCTCAAGCACCGCAAGCGCAAGGAAAAGGCGCTGCGCAAGCTGGAGTCGATGGAGGCCAACCTGACCCGGGTCGCCGATCTGAGCAGCGAGATCCGCCGCCAGTTGGGACCCTTGGGTCGCCAGGCCGAGGCGGCGCGGCGGGCGGCCATCATCCAAGCCGAGGCGCGTGACGCCCGGCTGCGGCTCCTCGCGGACGACCTGGCCCAACTGCTGGCCGCGATCGAACAGGAGGCGGCCGACGAGACCGCCCTGATGCAGCGACGCGCCCACACCGAGGCGCTGCTCGCCAGTGCGCAGGGCGCGGTCGCCGAGGTCGAGCAGGAGCTCGCGAGCGCCGGTCCCGTCCTGGCCGCCGAGCGGGAACGTTGGATCGCCCTACGAACGACGGGCGAACGGCTCGACAGCGTGCATTCGCTGGCAGCGGAGCGTCTGCGGCTCCTACGCGCCGATGATCAGGACGAGAGCACGACCGGGCGGGATCCCGAGGAATTGCTCGCCCAGGCCCAGCAGGCACGCGCCCAAGAGAGCGTTCTGCTCGGTGAGGTGTCCGCTTCCACCGACCTCCTGGCCACGGCAACGACCACGCGCGAGGCGGCCGAAGAGGCCGCTGCCGGGGAGCAACGGCGGGTGACCGCGTTGGCGCGGGCCGCGGCCGATCGTCGAGAAGGGCTGGCCAAGCTCGCGGGAGCTGTCGGGGCGCGCCGGAGCCGGCTGGAGGCGGCCACCGAGGAGCTGGAACGGATGCGCACCGCGGCGGCCGCGTCCCTGGCGCGCGCGAGCGCCGCAGAGCAGGAGTTCGCCGCCCTGGAGGCCACGATCGCCGTCGAGGAGGAGGGCGAGGAGGGTCTGGACGCGGCATACGACCACGCCGCGCGAGAGCAGGAGCGGGCCTGTGCCGAGGTCGATCGGTGGCAGGAAGCCGAGCGCAGCGCCGAGCGCGAGCGAGGTGCCCTGAGCGCGCGCCTGGACGCCCTACGCCTGGGATTGCGCCGCAAGGACGGTGCTGCAACCCTGCTCGCCGATGGCGCTGTGCCCACCGGTGGGGCGCTGGCCCAGGCGTTGCGGGTCGCCCCGGGTGACGAGGTCGCCGTCGCGGCCGCCTTGGGGTATGCCGCGGAAGCGGTCACGGTGCCCGACCTCGGGGCCGCGAGCAGCGCGCTGGACCTCCTGCGCGCCACGGAGGGCGGCCGCGCCACCTTGCTCATCGAGAATGCCGCGCGCCGGCCCGAGTCGGGCCCAACGCTGCCCGCCGGCGCGCGCTGGCTGCGAGCATCGGTGACCGTTCCGGAAGCGCTCGACGCGGCCGTGACCCAGCTGCTGCACGGAGTGGTACTCGTCGCCAATCTCGGCGCGGCGCGCTCGCTGATCTCCGACCACCCGGACCTGAGCGCGGTGACTCCTGACGGCGACCTGCTCACCGGCACCCTGGCTCGTGGAGGCAGTGCGGATGCCCCGAGCCTGATCGAGACGCAGGCCGCTGTCGATGAGACCGAGGCCCGGCTGCAGCAGGCCGTCGCCCGCGCCCACGAAGCCCAGTTCCGCCTCGTCGCGGCCCGGGACGCCCTCGACGCCGTGGCCGCGCAGGTGCAGGCGCACCTCGAGCGCCTGCACGAGTCCGACGCCCGCATGGCCGCAGTCGCCGAGCGACTCGGGAGCCTCGGCGCCGCCAGCCGCGGCGCCCGAGCCGAGGTGGAACGGTTCGAGCGCGCCACGCAGCAGGCTGCGGCGGCGATCCTGATCGACGAAGCGGCCCTGCAGGAACTAAGCGAGCGGTATGACGCGGCCGCGGCGCAGGAACCGGACGAGGAGGACCGAGCACCGGACCGCACGGCGGAGTATGAGGCTGCGGCCGCCGCGGCCCGGGCGGCCGAAACGCAGGCGCTCCTGGCCCTGCGGACCACGCAGGAGCGGGCCCGGGCCTTATCCGGTCGGGCCGTGGCGCTGGAGGGTGCGGCCCGCAACGAACTGGCGGCCCGCGAGCGCCTCGTGGCGCGTCGCGAACGCCGCCGCGTTGAGGCGCAGGTGGCTGAATCCGTATCGGCCGCTGCGGCATACGCAGGCGCGGTGGTCCACGCGGCGACCGAACGTGCCGCGACCGCGGTCAGCGGGCTCGATGCGCACGCTCGCGAACAACAGACCCGCTTGACCGGCCTGCGCACCGACCTGGCCGCCGCGCAGGCCGAACTCACCGCCCTGACGGATGACATCCATCGCGACGAGGTCGCGCGCGCAGCGCAGGAGGCGCGCGTCGAACAACTGCAGCTGAAGGCGGTGGAGGAACTCGGCATAGACCCGGCGGTGCTCGTGGAGGATTTCGGTCCCCACCAGTTCGTGCCCGTCATCACGGGCGCAGGGGAGGAACCTCGAGAGCCCCAGCCCTATGTCCGTGAGATCCAGGACAAGCGTCTTCGCAGGGCCGAGCGCGGGTTGCGTGAGCTTGGCCGGATCAATCCGCTGGCTCTCGAGGAATTCGCGGCCCTGGAAGAGCGACACGCCTTCCTCACCCAGCAGGTGGAGGACCTCAAGGCGTCCAAACGCGACCTCCTCGACATCGTGCGCGAGGTGGACCAACGCGTCGAAGAGGTCTTCGCCGCGGCCTTCCACGACACCGCCGCACACTTCGAACGCGTCTTTGCCCGCCTTTTCCCCGGAGGCGAGGGCCGGATTTTCCTCACCGACCCCACCGATTTGCTGACCACGGGCATCGAGGTGGAGGCACGTCCCCCCGGCAAGAAGGTCAAGCGTCTCTCGCTGCTCTCGGGTGGTGAACGCTCCTTGGTCGCGGTCGCGTTGCTCGTGGCCATCTTCAAGGCCCGGCCGAGCCCCTTCTACGTCATGGATGAGGTGGAAGCTGCCCTCGATGACACCAATTTGGGCCGACTGATCACGCTGATCGAGGAACTGCGTTCCGCCAGCCAACTCATTGTCATCACGCACCAGAAGCGGACCATGGAGGTCGCGGACGCCTTGTATGGCGTGTCCATGCGCGGCGATGGCGTGACGAGCGTCGTCTCCCAGCGCCTGCGGGTCCTGGAAGACTCGGCCTGAACCGTAAAGACGGATCGATGGCGGAGATCCGCCATTGTTACCCATTGGTTAGGTTTTGTTTGAGGCGGGAACTCGACCTAGGTTGATCGGTGTTCCGCCGACGCAAGGTTGGCGGCCGGAGGGGAGAAAATCCATGAAGACCATCACGCGTATCGCCGCGACCTGTGCCACGGCGGGCCTACTGGCCGTCGGCGGCGCAAGCGCCGCCAGCGCAGCGCCCAGCGACTCGGCACTCGGATCGTCAGCGGTCACGTGCTTTGGCAAGGCCAACAAGCCGTTCATCATCGGTGGTGTCGGGACCGTCAGCAAGCAGGTCGGGGTCATCTACTGCAATGGTGGCGGTGCGTACATCCGCGGCTCGGTGACCATCCAGCAGCTTGTGGGCGGGTACTGGTACAACCGCGGCGCGGCGACCACGAAAACCAAGTTCGTCGGTGGGGGCAATGTGCAGTTCCCCGACCTGCACCCGGCCCAGCCCGGTGTTTGGCGGACCAAGGCGACCTTCAGCTTCGCCGGGGGTGGACCGAGCCGGACCTTCCTCAGTGGCTCGGTCCGTTATGTGCCGGCTCGGCATGGCGTAACGCTGTGACCAAGGTGGGATGAGTCCGCACCCGGGCTGAATCCACTCGCGTAGTCCACGCACGCACGGGGCCGGATGGCAGGAGCCATCCGGCCCCGTGCGTGCTCGACACGCTGGTGTGCGTGTCGATTTGAGTGACGTGTGGGGAGTTTGAGACTCTAGAGGCATGCTGAGTGTGCTGCTTCCGCTGGTCGTGTGTGTCGTCATCGCCGTGACCGTCCTCGGTTTGGTGGCCGTCCCCGCGCGGCGGGCCGGCCGCGATGTGTTGACAGCACGGGGCGAAGAGGTCTTCGTGCGCGTTCGCTCGGCCGGCAGCGCGCCCGCCGACAGCAAGAGCTGAATTCGGGATCCGGCCTGCCCGATGTGAGGATGAGGCTGTGATCGATCAGGTGTGGGAGTACCTCGTCGTTGCCGGCGTAGTGCTGGTGGCGATCGGCGGCCTTGTTGTCGGGTTCGTGCGACCCAGGCGTCGTCAACGGTCCAAGGATGCTCCGACGGCCCGCCCGCCGGCGTCCGCGCCACGCCCAGATCCCCGCCCCGACAGTTCGGGCGCCGGTGGCCTGGACACCCTGCCCCGGCCACCACCGCCGGTCGAGCCAGTCGACGAGCTCCCGGTGCCCGCGCCGGCCGAGCCCACCATTGAGCGCCCCGATTCGGCCGTTGGCCGGCTGGAGCGCTTGCGGGCCCGTTTGGCGCGTAGCAATACGGCACTGGGCAGGGGCCTGCTCGCCCTTCTGACGCGCGGGGGCCTTGATGAGGCCGCGTGGGAGGAGGTCGAGGACACGCTGCTGCGCGCAGACCTCGGTGTGGGGGCCACAGATGAGTTGGTGGCCCGCCTGCGCACGCAGGTGGCCGTCGCCGGGGCCACCGATGAAGCCACGGTCCGCGACTGGCTGCGCACCGATCTCTTGGCCCTGGTGGATCCAGGGATGGACCGTGCTCTCGCCTCGAGCCGGGTCGGTGATCGCCCGGCCGTGGTCCTGGTCGTCGGCGTCAACGGCACGGGCAAGACGACCACTGTCGGCAAGCTTGCCCGGCTCCTGGTCGCCCAGGACAAGGATGTCCTCCTCGGCGCGGCGGACACCTTCCGGGCCGCGGCCGCAGACCAATTGCAGACGTGGGGGACTCGGGTAGGCGTGCCGACCATCCGTTCCCACAAGGAGGGCGCCGATCCGGCAGCGGTCGCCTTCGACGCCGTCCAAGCCGGGGCGGAACTCGATGTCGACGTCGTGCTCCTGGACACCGCCGGTCGCCTGCACAACAAGACCAATCTCATGGACGAACTGGGCAAGATCAAGCGGGTCGTCGAAAAGCTATCGCCCATCGACGAGGTCCTGCTGGTCCTCGACGCCACCACCGGTCAGAACGGGCTGCGCCAGGCCGAGGTCTTTGCGCAGGTCGTCGGCATCACCGGCATCGTCTTGACCAAGCTCGACGGCACCGCCAAGGGTGGCATCGTCGTCGCTGTCCAACGGCAGCTCGGTGTGCCCGTCAAGCTGGTCGGTCTCGGGGAGGGTCCGGACGACCTG
The DNA here is from genome assembly GCA_937858995.1 of uncultured Nostocoides sp. Classification (GTDB taxonomy): domain Bacteria; phylum Actinomycetota; class Actinomycetes; order Actinomycetales; family Dermatophilaceae; genus Nostocoides_A. The sequence goes on along the minus strand of CALLZC010000071.1, from coordinate 23,740 downwards.
GCGCCCTTCGACCCTGCGGCCTTCGTCGACGCCATCCTCACCTGAGATGGCCACGGGGGAGCCGGTGGCCGCACGAGCAATAGGGCAGGAGTCGAGCCCGGTCCTGCTGGGTCGTGCGAGCCGCATCTGGCGCACCGTCCTGGTCCTGGTCCTGGCGGTCGGCTTCCTCGGCGGCACCACAGTCGGCGACGATCACTGGTGGCCGTTCTCGCCATGGCGGATGTATTCGACATCGACCGACCCCAACACCTCGGTGGCCTCGACGCGGATCGAGGTGCGCACCGCCGCCGACCCGGGGCGGTGGACTCCCGCGCCCCTGACCCCCGAGAACGTCGGGCTCAACCGCGCCGAGATCGAGGGCCGGCTGGATCAGATCCGGCGCGACCCGGCGATGCTCGCGACGCTGGCTAGCAGCCACCAGGCGTTGCGACCCCGCGAGCCTGCCTGGGTGGGTATCCGGGTGGTCATCCGGCGCTATCACCTCGCCGACGGTGCCTTGACCGGTGAATTCAGCGACGAGGACGTCGCGCAATGGAGTGCCCCGTGACGCGCCCGGATCGCTGGTTGTTCACACCGGTGCCCCTGGGGCGGCTGGCGATCTTTCGATCGCTCACCTACCCCTTCGTCATCGTGGACGTGCTGCTGCTGCATACCAGCGGCTGGTATCACGGTTATGCGGATCCCGTGTGGTACGAGCCGCTGGTGATCGGCGAAGCGCTGGGTCTGCCCCCAGCCACGCTCGCGCTCGTCCAGTTCCTCAAATGGGGGACCGTCATAGCGGCCCTGGTCGCCCTCACCGGGCGATGGCCCCGGCTCGCCGGCGCGGTCGTTGCGGTCGGGTGGATCTGGTACCAGTACATCGCCTTCGCCTACGGCAAGGTCGACCACGACCGCGGCGACTTCGTGGTGGCCCTGCTCCTGCTGCCCACCGTCGGCAGCGCCTTCTGGCGCGATCGCCGCCCCAGCCAGGCCGCGGGATTCGTGCTGCGCGCGGTCCAGCTGACGGCGATTGCCACCTACTTCTTGTCCGCCTGGGCCAAAGTCCGCTTCGGTGGTTGGGATTGGGTCAACTCGGCCACCATGGTGCGCGCGGTAGTGCGCCGTGGCACGCCGTGGATGCGGTGGCTCCTCGACGCGCCGTGGCTCCTGCAGGCCGCCCAATGGGGGCTTTTCGTGGCCGAGATGTCCTCCCCGCTCATCTTCTTCGTCCCCGAGCGGGTGCGCCGCTGGCTCGTCTACGGCTGGTTCGCCTTCCACACGCTCACCTACGCCTCCATCACCATCGCCTTCTGGCCGCACCTGGTGATGCTGCTCGCCTTCCTCCCGCTCGAGGAGTATGCCGACCGCCTCCACGGGTGGTTCGCCCGCCGGCACGCGGGGCGGCGGGTCCCGACCTCAGTGGGCAGGTAGCCTCAGGCGCTGTGCGACTCGCGCTGCGCCGGTGGTAGCGAGCACGCTGGCGTGCCGCCCGGCAGGCGGTGACGGTTGGCCGCCACCCAGCGGTACACGACGCCCGCGAGCTGGTTGATCCCGGGAGCCCGAAGCAGCAGCCCGAACGGTCGCCACCACAGGTGCCCATTCGACAGGGTGCTGGCCACGGCATTCTGCGCGGAGGCGACGGCCCCATGGCTCGGCACCCATTGCAGTGCCTCGATGCACTGGGCTTCGGTCACTCCCAGCAGGGACAGGTCCAGCTCTTGCCAGGGAGCCACGACGAAGTCCCGCTCGCGCACCCGGATGCGGCGCTCGACGAAGCGGGCCAGGGTTGAGCAGATGGCACAGTCGCCGTCGAAGACAAGGACGGACTGGGGGGATTCGTCACCGGACACCACACCATCGTCGCACCTGCGTGGCCCGGCGTGGGTCTCAGGATGCGGGATGAGGACCGGTGTGTAACGAGACGTTGACGCGATCAGCGTTTCGGCAACCTGGTCGTAACACGAGTGGCAACCGGGCGAAACCGGCTGGTTCCATCGTTGGGGCCATGACAGCAACCCTGCTCTCGTTCGCCGCAGCCGATGAGCCCACGATCGACTTTGCCTCGACGGGGTTCATCATCATCTGCGCCTCCCTGGTCCTCTTGATGACCACGCCCGGTCTTGCCCTGTTCTACGGCGGCATGACGCGGGCCAAGTCGGTCCTCAACATGATGATGATGTCCTACGGCGCCATGGGCGTCGTCGGCCTCCTCTATGTCCTCTATGGATACTCGATGTCCTTCGGTCCCACCGATGTCGGGGGGCTCTTCGCCAATCCGTTCGACAAATTCGGGCTGAAGGACACCGCCCACCTCGTCAATCCCTTCGGTTACGAAGGCTACGGCTGGATTCCCGAACTCGCCTTCGTGGGCTTCCAGCTCACGTTCGCCGTGATCACCGTCGCGCTCATCAGCGGGGCGATCGCGGATCGGGTGAAGTTCTCCACCTGGCTGGTGTTTTCCGGCATCTGGGTCACCCTCGTGTACTTCCCCATCGCTCACATGGTGTGGGGCGGTGGACTCCTGTCGGCCTCCGGCAGCGGTCTCTCCGCGAAGATCTTCGGCGTGGACGCCGACGGCGTGGCCAATATCGTGCCCATCGACTTCGCCGGTGGCACGGTCGTGCACATCAACGCCGGTATGGCGGGGCTGGTGCTTGCGCTCATCGTCGGCAAGCGATTCGGCTTCGGCAAGACCCCGATGCGCCCGCACAATGTCCCGCTCGTGATGATCGGCGCCGGGTTGCTCTGGTTCGGCTGGTTCGGCTTCAACGCCGGCTCGGAGCTGGCCCCCGACGAGACGGCCGCGCTGGTGTGGATCAACACCACGGTCGCCACGTGCGCGGCGGTGATCGGCTGGCTGATCGTGGAGAAGCTGCGCGATGGCCATGGCACCTCTATCGGTGCCGCCTCGGGGATCGTTGCTGGCCTGGTCGCGATCACGCCGGCCTGCGGCGCGCTCTCCCCGCTCGGATCGATCGCCCTCGGCGTGGTCGCCGGCGGCCTGAGTGCCTACGCCGTCGGCCTGAAGTACCGCTTCGGATTCGATGACTCGCTGGACGTCGTCGGCGTGCACCTCGTGGCGGGCCTGTGGGGCACCCTCGGTGCCGGTCTGCTGTCGACCTCCACGGGGCTGCTCTACGGCGGCGGCGCCCAGCAACTCGTGATCCAGTTCGTCATTGCCGGCATGTCCCTGCTCATCTGTGGCGTTCTCACCGCCGCCATTGGGATGGCCCTGAAGGCGACCCTGGGCTGGCGAGTCAGCGAGGACGCCGAATCTGCTGGCATCGATCAGAGTGAGCACGCGGAAACCGCATACGACCTCAGCCCGCGCGGTGGCGGCCGACTCTCGGCCGGCCCGGGCACGACGGCGCGCGAGGGCGCGCCCATCAGCGAAGGAGCGACGGCATGAAACTCGTCACCGCCATCATCAAGCCGCACCAGATCGATGAGGTGAAGGCCGCCCTGGAGGCCTATGGCATCACGGGCATGACCATCAGCGAGGCCAGCGGCTTTGGCCGTCAGCGCGGCCACTCGGAGGTCTATCGCGGTGCCGAGTACACCGTCGATTTCGTCCCGAAGATCCGCCTTGAAGTGCTGGTGGAGGACATGGACTCCGGCTCGGTCGTCGACGTCATCATCAAATCGGCGTCGACCGGTCGGATCGGCGACGGGAAGGTGTGGGTCGTGCCGGTCGAGGATGTCGCCCGCGTGCGCACGGGCGAGCGCGGCAGCGACGCCATCTGATCGACTGAACTCGCCAGCCGCGAACCCAACGACAACGCCGACAGAGGAGTTGCCGCATGTCCCTGCCCGCGAGCGATGTCAGCGGAGCGCGGCTTGACCTGGCCGGCACCCGCACCTTCACGGTGCCGGGTGCCGGCCCGGTGCGCCGCAGCGCGATCGGCGAGTACACCACCACCTGGTTGCGGTCTCTGTGGGAGCAAGCCGACGGCCGGGCCCCGCAGGGGGTGGCCCTGGCCAGCGTCGGCTCACTGGGTCGCGGCGACGCGGGACCACTGAGCGATATCGATCTGGTCCTGCTGCACGACGGCCGGGCGCTCACCGAACGCGAGCTCACCGCCCTTGCCGAGAGCCTCTGGTATCCCATTTGGGACGCCAAGGTGCGCCTGGATCACAGCGTCCGGACCCTCGCCCAGTGCCGGCAGGTCGCGTCCGCCGATCTCAGTGCCGCCGTCGGACTACTCGACATCTCCCATGTCGCCGGGGATGCCGAACTCGTCGCGGGCGTCCGCGCGACCATCGCCCACGACTGGCGAGCTAACGCCCGCAAGCGCCTCCCGCAGCTCACCTCCGGGCTGGCCGAACGCCACGCCCGGCATGGGGAACTGGCTCAGGCCATCGAGCCCGACCTCAAGGAGGCCCGGGGCGGACTGCGCGATATGACCGTCCTGCGGGCGCTGGCGGCTGCGTGGCTGACCGATCGGCCCCACGGGGAAGTGGACCGGGCCTACGCGCGGCTGCTCGACGTGCGCGACGCCCTGCAGGTCGTCACGGGTCGTGGCCGGGACCGGCTCGGTCGCGAAGAGCACGACGCGGTGGCAGCGCTGCTCGGCTTCCGCGATAGCGATGAGTTGCTGACGATGGTCAGCAGCAGCGGTCGAACCCTGGCCTACGCCCTCGATGCGACCCTGCGGCGCGCGGGGCAGAGCCAGCGCGCACGCACGCTGCGCGTGGGGCCGCGCCGCTCACAGCTCCTGGCTCTCGGGTATGGCGTCTTCGAGCATGACGGCGAGGCGGTGCTGGGGAGCGCCCCTGCGCCAGACCCGGTGTTGCCCTTGCGGGCCGCGGTCGTCGCCGCCCGGGCGGGGCTGCCGCTGGCGCCGCAGACCCTGACCAATCTGGCCGCACTGCCCGATCTGCCGAGACCGTGGCCGGACCTGGCGCGTGACCTATTCACCGACCTGCTGGCCGCCGGTCCCGGACTGCTCCCGGTCTGGAGTGGGCTCACACAGGTCGGGCTGGTCCACCGCTGGCTCCCGGCCTGGGGGGCGGTCGACTCGCGCCCGCAGCGCAACCCGGTGCACCGGCATACCGTCGATCGGCACCTGATCGAGACCGTCGTCGAGGCCGGTGCCATGGTGCGCGAGGTGGCCCGGCCCGACCTGCTCCTGCTGGCCGCCCTGCTGCACGACATCGGCAAGGTTGCGGGCGCTCAGGACCACAGCCATACCGGTGCGCGCATCGCTCACGAGCTCCTCACCGACCTGGGCTGGCCGGCGGCGGATGTCGACACCATCGTCACGCTCGTCGCCGAGCACCTCACGCTGATCGAGTTGGCCACCCGCCGCGATGTGGGCGACCCCGCCACCATCGCGGCCGCCTGGACGGCCGCCCGGTCGGATCACGACACCTTTGACCTACTCCGGGTCCTGACCACTGCCGATGCCCGGGCCGCTGGTCCCAAGGCCTGGACCGACTGGCGGGCGGGCCTGCTCGCGAGTCTGTGTGCCGCAGTGCGCTCCCACGCCGTAGATCGGGCGCCCACCGAGGTGGGCGGGCGTGCGCTGGAGGTCGGCCCCGACATCATCGAGAGCCTGGCCGGCGGCCAGCCGGTGGTGCGGGTCCGGTCGCTCGATCCCGGATACGGCGTCGAGATCTATGACCGGGACCGCCTCGGCCTGTTCGCCGACACCGCCGGAGTGCTGGCCGCTCAGGGTTTCACGGTGCGCACAGCCACCGTACGCACTGTTGATGATGTGGCAGCCAACTGGTGGCTGCTCGAGACCCCCGGCGGCGACCCGCCGGACGGGGCCCGCATCGCCGCCGGCCTGTCCGCCCTCGCCCGCGGCGAACGCACGCCGCTGGCCGCCCTCGACCGCAAGCGTTCCTTCGCCCGGGGCGCCGCCGCGGCGATCGCCGAGGGAATGCCAACCCGGGCCTTCGTCATACCCGGTGCGGCGGCGGACGCCACCGTGGTGGAGGTGCGTGCGCGCGATCGGGTCGGCCTGCTGCATGACCTGGGGCGCTGCTTCGCGGTTGCGGGCCTGTCGGTGCGCTCGGCGCACATCGCCACCCACGCGGGGCAGACCCTGGACACCTTCTATCTCACCGAGTTCGGCGGCACAGCCCTGACACCCGCCCGGGTGGCGCGGACCCTCGCTGCGGTGATCGACTGTTGCGAGGGAGCCACCGCGCCCCCTCGCTGACTGCGCTCGTCTCGGCGGCGTCGGTACCCGGTCCCACACAGTTAGGCTTTTGCCGTGTTCACCTCGCTCTCCGACCGCCTGGCCGCGACCTTTAAGACCCTGCGCGGCAAAGGCAAGCTCAGCGAGTCCGATGTCAACAAGACCGTGCGGGACATCCGGATGGCGCTGCTCGAGGCGGATGTTGCCTTGCCGGTGGTCAAGGACTTCACCTCCGCCGTTCGCGAGCGAGCGCTCGGGGCGGAGGTCTCCGAGGCGCTCAACCCCGCCCAGCAGGTCATCAAGATCGTCAACGAGGAACTCGTCGACATCCTCGGGCAGCACACCCGTCCCCTGCGCCTGGCCAAGACGGCGCCCACCGTCATCATGCTGGCCGGTTTGCAGGGCTCCGGCAAGACCACGCTCGCCGGCAAGCTGGCCAAGTGGTTCAAGGACCAGGGCGATACGCCGCTGCTGGTTGCCGCCGACTTGCAGCGACCCAACGCCGTGACCCAGCTCGAGGTCGTCGGCCAGCGCGCCGGGGTCCCCGTCTTCGCCCCGGAGCAGGGCAATGTCGGCGGGCATGACGCGGTCGGCGCGACCGGGGAGGGCACCCGCTCCTTCGGCGACCCGGTCGAGGTGGCCGAGGACGGCATACAGCACGCCATCTCCAAGCTCTACAACGTCGTCATCGTCGACACCGCCGGCCGCCTCGCGGTCGATGAGGTGCTGATGGAGCAGGCCGCCGAGATCAAGGATGCGATCGAACCCGACGAGGTCCTCTTCGTCATCGACGCGATGATCGGCCAAGCCGCGGTCGAGACGGCCGTCGCCTTCCAGGAGGGCATCGACTTCTCCGGTGTCGTGCTCACCAAGCTCGACGGCGACGCCCGGGGTGGGGCCGCCCTGTCGGTTGCCAAGATCACCGGGCGACCGATCATGTTCGCCTCGACCGGTGAGGGGCTGGCGGATTTCGAGATCTTCCACCCCGACCGGATGGCCTCGCGGATCCTGGACATGGGTGACCTGCTCACCCTCATCGAGCAGGCCGAACGGGCCTTCGACAAGCAGCAGGCCGCCGAGATGGAGCGCAAGTTCCTCGCGGCCGAAGACTTCACCTTCGACGACTTCCTGCAGCAGATGGCGGCCATCAAGCGCATGGGCTCGCTGAAGTCGATGTTGAAGATGATGCCGGGCATGAACCAGATTCGCGACCAGCTGGATGCTTTCGACGATCGCGAGTTCGACCGCATCGAGGCGATGATCCGCTCGATGACCCCGTTCGAGCGCAACCACCCCAAGCAGATCAACGGCTCGCGCCGGGCCCGCATCGCCGCTGGCTCGGGGGTGAGCGTCACCGAGGTCAACGAACTGCTCACCCGTTTCCGGGAGGCGCAGAAGATGATGAAGGCCCTCGCCAAGGGTGGCTCGATTCCGGGTATGCCGGGCATGCCGGGGCTCCCCGGTGCCGGCAAGCGAGGGCGGCCGGCGCCGCAGCGCCGCAAGGGCAAGTCCGGGAATCCCGCCAAGCGGGCGGAGCAGGAGCGCTCCGCCGCGGCGGCCGCTGCCGGGCGCGCGCCCGCCGGTAGCGCGTTCGGGGTGGGGGCACCGGGGACCACCGACCCCTACGCCAGTCTCGATCCGAGCAAGCTGCCGAAGGGCTTCGAGAAGTTCCTCGGTCGGTGACCGCTCCCGCGGGCGGTCTCGTGCCGGTGGGCCCACTGCATACGGTCTCGATCGGGACCGCAGGGTCTCGAATCGCCTTCCTCCACGGGCTTTTCGGGCAGGGGCGCAACTGGAGCCAGATCGCCAAGGCGGTGGCCTGGCCGGACGGCAACGCGGCCCGCGGGTTGTTGGTGGACTTGCCCGATCACGGGCGCTCGCCGTGGTCGCACAGCTTTTCGTATGCCGGATCCGCCGCGGCGGTCGCGGCCACCCTGGCGGCGGCCGCCCCGTCCGAGCCCTGGACCCTCGTGGGCCACTCCCTGGGTGGCAAGGTCGCCATGCTCACCGCGCTGCAGCATCCGGAGCTCATCGAGCGGGTGTGCGTGGTGGATATTGCCCCGAAGAGCTATCACAACCTGCATCGGTTCGCGGGCTACATCCACGGGATGCAGGCGTTGCCGCTCGCGGAGCTGACGTCGCGCGCCGACGCGGAGGTCCGCTTTGCGCAGGTCGAGCCGGATCCGGGGATTCGGGCCTTCCTCCTGCAGAATCTGCGTCGCGAGGGGACGACCTGGCGCTGGGCCGTCAATCTCGAGCTGATCGCCGCCGACGCCGCTCGCGGGGCCGCCTCCGCGATCGCGGATTTCCCCGTACCAGAGGGAGTTTCGGCGTTTCCGGGACCCGCGGTCTGGCTGGTGGGCGGGAACTCGGAGTATGTCCGGGATCACGATGCCGTCACGATGCGGGAGCTCTTCCCCCAGGTGCGCAAGGTGACGGTCAAGGGCGCCGGCCATTGGGTGCACACCGATGCCCCGGCCGTGGTGATCGACACTCTGCGGCAGTTGCTGAACGCGCACTGATCACCGGGGCCGGGCGTCATACGCTGGGCAGATGGGAGCGCCACTACGCCTGACCGGTCCGATCCTGGTGGGGCCGCAGGAGGTCCGCGATGAGATCTGGGTCATCGATGGCCGGATCAGCTTCACCGCGCCGCACCGGGGAGCCGCGGACCGACTCGCTGGCTGGGTGCTCCCCGGGCTGGTCGATGCGCACTGTCACATTGGGCTCGACGCGCATGGCGCGGTGGATCGGGCCACTGCGCTCGCCCAGGCGACGCAGGATCGGGACAACGGGACCTTGCTCATCCGGGATGCCGGATCACCCTCGGATACCCGATGGATCGATGACCGGGACGACCTGCCGGTCGTTATCCGGGCCGGTCGCCATATCGCGCGTACCCGCCGCTACATCCGCAACTACGCCAACGAGGTCGAGCCGGAACAACTCGTCGAGGCGGTGCGCGAGCAGGCCCGACGTGGCGACGGCTGGGTGAAGATCGTCGGCGACTGGATCGACCGGGACAGCGGTGCGCTGGCACCCTGCTGGCCCGCCGAAACCGTCGCTGAGGCACTCGCCGCAGCGCACGCGCTGGGGGCGCGGATGACCGCGCACTGTTTTGGCGAGGAGGTGCTGCACGACCTTGCGGCCGTCGGGATCGACTGTGTCGAGCATGCCAGTGGTTTGCTACCTGAGACGATCGAATCCTTTGCGGCGCAGGGGATTGCCATCGTTCCCACGATGATCAATATCGACAACTTCCCGGCCATTGCCGCGCCCGCGCGGGAGAAGTTCCCGACCTACTTCCGCCAGTTGATGGACATCCACGCACGTCGGGATGCCACGATCACTGCTGCGTATGACGCGGGCGTGCCGATCTATCTGGGCACGGACGCCGGTGGCTCGCTGAGCCATGGCCTGGCTCCGCGCGAGGCGCTGCGCCTAGCCGAAGCCGGGCTCCCACCCGGTGCGGTGCTGCAGGCCGCGACCTGGGGAGCCCGTGCCTGGCTGGGTCGGCCGGGGATCGAGGAGGGGGCACCGGCCGATCTGCTGGTGCTCCCGGGGGATCCCCGGGTCGATCTGGCCGTCCTGGCGGCGCCCACGGCGGTCATCCTGCGGGGGGCCGTGATCGCTCGGGGGTGAGAGCCTAGCCGAGGGTCGGCCAGCGTCCCGGGCCGTGCGCGGCAGTTCTCACCCCGGTGTGCGGTGGCGCAGCACGACAGGGGTCAGTTCAGCCCGAGGTCGGCGCGCTCGTGCGCGAGCGCCGCCTCCGGACTGCCCTCCGCCCGCGCCTCGGCGCGGTGCTGGCGCACCGCATACGCCAACGCGACGGCCCAGAGGCTGTAGGCCACGGCATACGCGCTCCAGAGCGCCCCGGCGGACACCTCGAACCAGCCGGCGTGCAGGAGGGTCCGCAGGTTGGTCACGATGATGAGGCCGCCGACGCCGGCCCCCAGGATCCGCGGCGGCACGTGGCGCACGAGGTAGGCGGCGATCGGCGCGGCGATGACCCCGCCGAGGAGCAGGGCAAAGACCCAGGTGAAGTTGATGCCCTCCGACCCCAGGGCAAGCAGGAATCCCAGGCTGGCCGCGAGCGTCACGAGGAACTCGGCGGAGTTGATCGAGCCCACCACCTTGCGGGGTTCGATGCGGCCGCTGGCCAAGAGCGCGGGGGTGCCGACGGGGCCCCAGCCGCCACCCCCGGTCGCGTCCAGGAAGCCCGCGAACAGCCCCAGTGGCGCCAGGGCGCGGGCCCGCAGGCGCTGGCCCATCGTGTCGGTGCGCACGCTCTTGAGGGTGAACCGGGCCAGGACATAGGCGCCGAGCGCCAGCAGGATGACGGACATCACCGGCCGGGCCGTCGAGGCGTCCAGGTTGGCGAGCACCGTGGCCCCGAGGAAGGCACCGACCGCACCGGGGATACCCACCTTGACCACGACCCACCAGTCGACATTGCCGAAGCGCCAGTGACTGATTCCGGAGGCCAAGGTGGTGCCGATCTCGGCGAGGTGGACCGTGGCGGACGCGGCGGCCGGGCTGGTCCCGATGGCCAAGAGCAGCGTGGAGGTGGTGACGCCGTAGGCCATGCCGAGCCCGCCGTCGACGAGTTGGGCGGCCAAGCCGACGAGGGCCAGCAGGATGAGCTTGCGCATCGAGTCCCCTAAGAACGATAAGTCCTATCGAATTGATAGGAAACGCGCCGACAGTAGCCGAGCAGGGGGGAGGGGCGCAAGCAGATCCGGCCAGGCGCCACCCCGGGTGCCACACTGTGGCCCGTGAACATCTCGGCACGGACGGACTATGCGATCCGCGCCCTGCTGACTCTGGCCTCCGCTCAGTGCGCCGGGTCGCAGCCGGTGTCGGCGGAGTCCTTGGCTGCCACGCAGCAGCTACCGAAGAAGTTCCTGGAGGCCATCCTGGTCGATCTCAAAAGGGGCGGGCTCGTGAACTCGCGGCGAGGCAGCGCCGGCGGCTACTCCCTCGCCGCGCCAGCGGAGCAGATCACCCTGGGAGCGGTGGTGCGGATCGTCGACGGCCCCCTGGCCGAGGTTCGAGGAGTGCGCCCGCAAAACGCGGAGTATGTCGGCGACGCGGAGCACCTGCCGGTGGTCTGGGTCGCCTTGCGCGCGAGCCTGCGCAGCGTGCTGGACGAGGTGACCCTGGGCGCTGTGCTCCGGGGCGACATGCCGGCACATGTCCGGGCACTGGCGCAACAGCCCGACGCCTGGCGCAACCGCTGAGTCTGCGGCACGTCCTGAGCGGGTCGACGGTCGTGCCACAATGGAGGCTCGTACACCTTCGCCCGGGCGCAGCGCCTGCGGCGATACCTACCCCGAGTCACGGTTCCCCGGGCATTTCTGCGCGGTCTCGCCGGGCTCATACCCGAAAGTGAGAGGTCCACCCACGTGGCCGTCAAGATTCGTCTCAAGCGGATGGGCAAGATCCGCGCACCGTTCTATCGCGTCGTCATCATGGACTCGCGCACCAAGCGCGACGGCCGGGCGATCGAGGAGATCGGCAAGTACCACCCCACCGAAGAGCCCTCGCTCATCGACATCGACTCCGAGCGCGCGCAATATTGGCTGGGCCAAGGCGCGCAGCCGACCGAGGCCGTCGCCGCCCTGCTGAAGATCACCGGCGACTGGCAGCGGTTCGCTGGTGAGCCGGGTGTCGAAGGCACCCTGAAGGTCAAGGCGCCCAAGGTGAGCAAGCGTGACCTGTATGAGGCTGCGGTCGCCGCGGCCGGCAAGGGCGGCGAGTCCGATGCCCCGGCCACCACGGCCCGCCGGGCCAAGAAGGCCGAGGTCGCGACGGACGCGCCAGCCGATGCGGCCGCAAACGAGAGCGTTGCTGCCGCCGAGGCCAACCCCGAGGCCACCGCTGAGGTCCCGGAGCAGTGACCCTGATCGAGGAGGCGCTGGAGCACCTGGTCACCGGCATCGTCGATCACAAGGACGATGTCGTCGTGCGGACCAAGGACCTGCGCCGAGGCAGCCTGATCGAGGTCCGTGTGCACCCCGACGACCTCGGTCGCGTCATCGGGCGCTCGGGTCGCACGGCCAGCGCCCTGCGCACCGTGATGGGCGCGCTGGCCGGCGGTCAGAACGTCCGGATCGACATCGTGGACACCGATCGCGTGCGCTGAGCACAGCACGTCATACCCGAACGGGGCTGGACGCCACCTGGCGTGCGGCCCCGTTCGGCGTCTGGGTCGCCCGAGTCCTCCGGCACCCCGGTCATCGGCGCCCGGGCTTGGCCACGACCTAACGATTCGCCACCCCGAAGGCATCCAGGTTGCACGCGCCATCCGAGGTGGTCAGGGCCAGGGACTGGAGCGCGGCGCGCGCCCGAGCGCGCCCCAGATTCCATTCGGCCACCCCGTCGCCAACCGGCACCCCGGCGTTGCGCTGGGCCAGGACACAGCGCAGTTGGGTCGCTGGCAGCCCCGATGCGGCGATCACCGGCACGGCATCGGCCGAGAGCGCGCCGAGGTGGTGCAGGTCCACGGTGCCACTCTCCTGCCAACGCTCGAGGTTGCGTTGGGCCACCCAGGCCTCGGGGTTCATCAACCCCAGGGCGAGCACCAGTCCCGCTCCGGCGACGATCGCGGCACGCGGGATCCACCGGCCGGTCAAAGAGATCCCCGCAATCAGCACCATCACCAGGACCAGCGCCACCCAGAACTCGAAGGCGTCAACGAGCAGACGCAGCGTCGTGTAGCCAAAGGCCTGCTGATAGAGGTGCATGCGCCAGAGCGCCGAAGCCACCACGGCCAAGGTGAGCAGGCACAGCGTTCCGAGGGCCACGCGCAGCACCAATCGATCGCCGGGGTCCGCGCGCCCTGCCTTGCGTGCCGCGAGAGCGACAACGGCGAGCGTCAAGACCGTGGCCACGCTCAATTGACCGAATCCCTGATGGACGTACTCCGCATAGCTCAGTCCGGTCTGCTGCTGCACATAATCGTGCCCTCCGAGCCAGGCGCTCGCCTGGGCCGCAATGAAGAGGGCGTATGCCCCGATGACGAAGCCGACCGGGATGAGCCACTCCCACGTCTTGGCGACCGGCCGGCCGGTCGGCACGGCCAGCAGTTCCGCCCGAATCGGGTTGATTGCCAGATAGATTCCCGCCAGAGTGACTCCGAAGACGGCGGTGCCCACGAAGGCTCGGGCGACCAGCCCATCGATGGTCACGTCGGGCACGAGCAGGTCGACCCAGTGGCCGAAGATGGCATCGGCTGAGGCAAACAACGCCCCGAACACGAGCAGCGCGAGCGCGCTGATCACCAGCGTCCGGGCTGCCGCCCACCACCGCAGCGCCCGCCCCTGGATCGTGAGGGATCTGCCGAGCCAGGGCAGCCCGCGCAATCCGGCCAGAGGCCAGGCCAGAGCGGCGCCGAGCAGGCTGGAGACGGTGCCCACCGGCACGATGGCGACGACGATGAGCAGGCCTCCGGCGAGGATCGACAGCGGGACCAGCCAGCCCGCTGCCCGCAACGTCGCGAGGCTGGCCAGGCCGGCACCCAGGGCAACGGCCGTCCAGGTGATCCAGGTCCGGTTCGCTGAGCTGAGCACGATGCTCGCCCCGCAGGCCAGCAGGACCAGGCTCCAGGCGAGACCGATGTCGCGCTCGGGCAGGAGCGCGGCCGCGAGGGCGCCGACCACGGCGGCCAGCAGCACCAACCGGGGTCGTCCGGAACTCGCGCTTTCGGGCCACAGGCTCCCGAAAAGGCCGTCGAGCACCGGTGGCGGCGTGGTTCGGTCGGACACCCGCGGGGAGGGCCGGCGCGCCGCGACAGCGGGCGAGGCAGGGGCGCAGGGGGCGACTGAGGCAGCGGCGGGCGGCGGCACCTGAGGTCCCGACAGCGCCTGGGCCTGGGCACGTGGGCGGCTGGGCGGCTGCAGTGGCAGAGTCAGTCGCAGTCGGGCGCCGGGGCGCCCCGCCTCGGGGTCGATTGCGGCGACGCTGCCGCCGTGCAGGACCGCCACCCACCGGGTGATGGCCAGCCCCAGCCCAGTCCCCCCGGCGGCTGCCGTGCCGAATCGTTCGAAGATGCGCTCGCGGTCGGCCACGGCGATCCCCGGGCCAGCGTCGATCACATCGAGCTGCCACTCATCGGAGAGTGCGCGTGCATGCAGCGCGATGCTCGTCCCCGGGGGCGTATGCCGCACCGCGTTGTCCAAGAGGTTGGTCACCGCTTGCCGCAGCCGGGGGGCCTCGGCTGCGACCGTCAGTCCGCTCGGTGTCACGCTGATGTCGGTCGAGATGGTCCGCCCCGAGGCCGTCAGCTCCGCGGCGACGCCGGTGAGCAGATCGGCTACAAGCACCGGCTCCAAGCGCAGCTCGCTCAGGCCGGCATCGAGGCGCGAGAGGGCCAAGAGGTCGGTGAGCAGGTCGCCGAGCCGCTCCGCCTGCCCCAATGCGGCGCCGAGATGCTGGCTATCGGCCGGCGTGATCCCGTCGGCCATATTCTCCACGAGCGCCCGCAATGCCGCGGCGGGAGTGCGCAATTCGTGAGAGACGGTGGCAATCAGATCGCGGCGGTGCTGGTCGGCGTCCCGCAGTTCCTGCGCCATGCTGGTGAACGCCTGAGCCAGGTCGGCCACCTCGTCACGGCCACTGGCAACGATCCGTGCCGAGTAGTCGCCGCGTGCCATCGCGCCGGCGGCGCTGGTCATGGCCCGCAGCGGCGCCGTCATACCGCTGGCGAGCCACTGCGTGACCCCGAGCGCCAGGGCGACGGTGACGGGGACCACGAGCCACGGCGTGACCGCACTTCTCGCCCCGATGGTCGCGAGCACGGTGGCTACTAGGACGCTCACACCGACGAGGGCACCGAGCTTGACCTTCAAGGATGCTGCGCGGGCCAGTGGCGAACTCATCGGCTCGGGCGCGCTCATTGGACGGCCTCGACCGCATACCCCACGCCGTGGACGGTGCGGATTCGGTCGGTTCCGATCTTGGCGCGCAGGCCCTTGATGTGGCTGTCCACCGTGCGGGTGCCGTAGGCGTCGGCCCAGCCCCACACCTCCTGGAGCAGGCGTTCGCGCGTCAGCACTGTCCCGGGCGCGGCAGCCAGCGCCGCAAGCAGGTCGAATTCCAGTGGTGTGAGGTGGATTTCGGTGTCGTGCACCGTGATCCGGCGCGTCGCGGGATCGATGACCAGGGCGCCCACCGTCTTCGGCGCGGTGGGGGAGGCCGCGAGTTCCCGGGCCCGCTCGACGCGGCGCAACAAGGCCGTCACGCGCGCCACGAGCTCGCGCATCCGGAAAGGCTTGGTCACATAGTCATCCGCCCCGACACCTAGGCCGATGAGGATGTCGGACTCGTCATCGCGCGCCGTCAACATCAGCACGGGCACGGGCCGCACTGCCTGCACCCGACGGCAGACCTCGATGCCGTCGAAGCCCGGCAACATGATGTCGAGGACGATGGCGTCCGGCGCGTAGGTGGCCGCCGCCGCCACGGCCTCGGGGCCGCTCGCGGCCGAACGCACGTCATACCCCTCGGCGCGCAGGCGGTCGCTGACAGCCTGATTGATTAGGGGTTCGTCCTCGACGACCAGGATGCGGGGCATGACTCGAGATTAGGACCGCGGTCAGGGCGCTTCGATGACGTCGGTGTGCGGGTTCTGTGCAGATCGAGCCGAGGTGCAGCAATGGGACACTGGTGGGCGTGAATGTCCTCGTCGCCCGAATCGGCAAGCCGCACAGTCTCCACGGCGAGGTGACGGTGCGCCTGCACACCGACGACCCGGCCGGCCGGTTCGCGCCGGGGGCCACCTTCGCCACTCAGGCCGCGGCCGGGACCGGCGTCCCCAAGACCCTCACGGTGCGTACCGCCCGAGCCCACAACGGGGTCTGGTTGCTGGCCTTCGACGAGATCCCGGACCGAACAGGCGCTGAATCGCTGCGTGGCACAAAGCTGTTCGCCGAGCAGACGGATGACGCCGAGGACGGGTGGTATGAGGATGATCTGGTCGGCTTGACCGCATACGACCCGTCGGGCGCGGTGCTCGGCGTCATCGTCGCTCTGGCTGTGGGAGCGGCGCAGGATCGCCTCGTCCTGCGCCTGAGCGATGGGGTGGAGGCGCAGATCCCCTTCGTCGAGGCCATCGTTCCGACGATCGACATCCCCGGCTCGCGGGTCGTCATCGACGCGCCTGCCGGCCTCTTCGACCTCGCCCGGGGCCTATGACGTGCGCGTCGATATCGTCTCGATCTTCCCGGAGTACTTTGCACCGCTTGACCTTTCGCTGATCGGAAAGGCGCGCCGCAGCCGGCTGCTCGATATTGCCGTGCACGATTTGCGCGACTTCACCCACGACCGGCACCGCACCGTGGACGACACCCCGTATGGCGGGGGTGCCGGCATGGTGATGCTGCCCCAGCCCTGGGCGGAGGCCCTGAGTCACATCGGGGGGCAACAGCCGGGCGCCCCGACGTTGCTCGTCCCCACCCCCTCGGGCCGCCCCTTCACCCAGGCCGTCGCCCGCGAGCTTGCCGGCGCGTCGTGGCTGGCCTTCGCCTGTGGCCGCTACGAGGGCATCGACGAGCGGGTCCAGGCGTATGCCGCGCAGTCGCTCGGGTGGCAGGTGGTCCCGGTCTCGTTGGGAGACTACGTGCTCAATGGCGGTGAAGTCGCCGTGCTGGCCATGGTGGAGGCCATCGTCCGGCTGATCGAGGGTGTGGTCGGCAATGAGGAGTCGCTCACCGAGGAATCGCACGAGGGTGGTCTGCTGGAGTATCCGGTCTACACCAAACCGGCGCGCTGGCAGGTCGGCGATGCGGCATACGACGTGCCAGCGGTGCTGCTCTCCGGCAACCACGGGGCGATCACGCAGTGGCGGGAGCGCCAGCGGCTCGAGCGGACCGCCGCCCGTCGCCCGGACCTCTTGCCGGCAGCCCGGGCGGCCGGAGGCCTGGGCGACTTCGAGCGGGCCCTGGCCACGCCGGCGGATGCCGGAGAGCTGCTTACGCTCACCCGCGCGTGCTCCATCGAGGAGTATGCGCGGCATGGCCTCCTTGGTGCGGGGTCGTTCGGCGTCGAGCAGGCCATGGCCGAGCTCGCGCAGTGGCAGACCTGGATCTGGCGCAGTGAGGGCCGCCTCGTGGCCTCGGTGCGGGTCCGCCGCGACCCGCAGCAGCCGCCTACCTGGCAGATCGCTCGCCTGCTGATTGCCCCGGACCTGCCGGGGCTCGACTTGGGGCGCGACCTGCTGGCGTATGCCGAGTCCCTGGCCCCCACGGATATCGAGCGGCTGTGCCTGCTGACGGGGTCGCAGGACGAGGCCCTGACCCGATATGCCAAGGCTGGTTATCGTCGGCTGCCAGCGTCTCCGGACGAGCCCGCGACCGCTGCATTGAGCAAGCCGCGCCGCCGAACCGGGCGCTAGGGCTGGGTTGAGCACCTCCTGCTGGGTTCGGCTCGTTGTCGACGTCGCCCTGGAAGCGATCAACGGTCGCCTCGAACACCTGCGCGGCTCCGCCCTCGGGTTCCGCAAACCTCACCAACTCCATCGCCCGGTGTCTGCTCGAATCAGGCGGCTTCAGGCCCTACCCGGCCGAGTGGGTCATCCCCGGGTCGGGCCCACCAGACAATCAGGATCTGCTGGACGTCGACTTCCTGGACGGTGTGTACAAGATCGCCAACGCCAACACGTGCAAACCCTGTTCACCCACACAGTTGGTTCCACCCAGCAGTCTGTGGCTGGCCAACCGGAACTTCGCCGGGCTCGCCGTCGACTCCTCGAACCGTGTCCTGGTCGCGAACGGGACCGCTGCACGGATAGGTGACAGCGATTCTGTGGTGCCTGGTCCGGATCACGCCGTGACCTTGACAACGAGGCCTGGCGGCCGAGGATGGTCGCGTAGCGAAGGAGATTCCATGAAGATCCGTTCTCGGGTGCTGGTCGCGGCGACGGTTGTCGTTTCGGCGGTTTCGGTGGCGTTGGCGTCGGGCACGGCGTCGGCGCACGCACCGACCACCCCGGCGGTGCGGGGGCTGGCGGTTGCTGGTGCGGGGGCGGTGTCCACTGTGGCGGTGGGGCCCCGGTCGATGCGTCCGGGTGGGCGGGTCACTCTGAGCGGTGCTGGGTACCGGCCCGGCATGGTGACCGTCACGGTGGGGGTCGCCCGGGTGACGGCAACGGCCGACGGCACTGGCCGGTTCAGCGCCCGGGTTCAGGTGCCGTGGGCGACGGTCCCTGGGGTGGTCACGGTGACCGCGGTGCAGGGGGTGCGTCGGGCGAGTGCGTCGTTGCGGGTCGGGGTGGATTGGAAGGTGCCGGGGTTTAACCGGGCCCATTCCTTCGTCAACCCCTACGAGAAACAGCTCACGACCACCACGGTGGCCCGCCTCGCGGTGATGGGGCGGTTCGATGCGGCTGGCAGGGACCCCGACGACCCGTTCGGGTGGTTCGCCACCGTCGGCGACAGTGCCTACGCGTGCACCCTGCTCGGCGACGTGGTCAAGTTCGACCTGACCACCCGTAAGCCGTTGTGGTTCTACGAGACTGGCGAGGAACACGGCCAACGATGCGGCGGGGAGGGCGGGCCGTATGTGGACGGCAACGGTGACGTGTGGATCGGTCAGATCCTTCTCGACGGGGCGAACGGCGACGAGTTCCGCTGGGGCTTCTACTACGCTGATGCCACCATCGCCTACGGGGGTCTCATCCTGGCCATGCCCACCGCAGTCGGGGGCGGTCCGTTCGCGCTCGACCCGAAGACCGGGGACGTGGTGTGGAAGGCCACCGCTGGTGGTACTGGGGGATTTATCACCTCGCCCGGCGTGCTCTACCACTGGGACGGCGACATCCTGTATGCCACCGACCCCACCAGCGGCCGCGACCTGTGGGCGCACACCTTCCCTGACGGCTACCTGCGTGACCTCGCCTCGAATGGCAAGCAGCTCATCGGTGTCAAGAGCGACACGACAGGTGAACCGCGAGAAGTACTCGCCTCGTTCGACCCTCAGTCCGGCGAGCCGACCTGGAAGGTCGATCTGAGCGGTCGGTCCTCGTTTGTCACCGTGGACGCCAGCCGGGCCTACCTGATCCGGTCCCTGACCGCCAAGGACGATCGCACCCTGGTGAGCGTCGGGCTTGACGGGAAGCAGCAGTGGGCCACCCCGCTGCCCAGAGCGGACGTTCTCTACCACACCCGGATCACCCAAGCCAACGGGATTCTCTACGTCCCTCTCTACGGTGCGTTGAACACCTACGACGCCACCACCGGGGCCCTCCTCGACACCCTGCCGTTACGCGACCCCGCCGGCGACAAGGTCGTCCCCGGCACCGCGATCGTCGACGACGGACACGTCTACCTCACCACCACCACCGGCGTCTACGACCTGACCCTCCCCTAACCCACTGTTGGGCTTGACCCCCCCTGGGACTGCGCTGGTCACGGGTCGTGGCGGGCCGTGTGGGCTGGCCTGCCCGAATCGGAGATCTCCAAACTCGACCGCGGGCCGGAGGACGGACCGGGTTTGAGGAAACGGTCAAGTACGTGAAGGATTTCGTCGGCTGGCTGGGTTCTGGCACCATGGGTGGGTTGCCATCAGCTGCGCCTCGGCCCCTGCCACAGGGGGAGTGCGGTTTCGCACGCGGCCCGAGCCGGTGGCAGCCGATATCTGATCCATTCCGAGAGCGCGGGCGACCTGTGGCGCCGGCAAGAAAGTAGACGAACGCCATGCAGCGTTTCGATGAGATCGACAAGGTTTCCCTCAAGGACGGCATGCCGGCCTTCCGCGCCGGCGACACCGTCAAGGTGCACGTGAAGGTCGTCGAAGGCACCCGCTCGCGCATCCAGGTCTTCCAGGGCGTCGTCATTCGCCGCCACGGCGGAGGCATCGGGGAGACCTTCACCGTCCGCAAGATCTCCTTCGGTGTCGGTGTGGAGCGGACCTTCCCGCTGCACACGCCGAATATCGACAAGATCGAGGTCGTGACCCGCGGAGACGTGCGCCGCGCCAAGCTCTACTACTTGCGTGAGCTGCGGGGCAAGAAGGCCCGTATCCGCGAGCGCCGCGACACCCCCTCGAACTGAGCGTTCGAGAGCGCCGAGACCCTGGCAACCCACCCGTGGCTGCCAGGGTCTCGCGTTAGGCTGCCCCACCTATGACTTCCGAGCACCGATGACGTCCGAGCCCGAGATTTCGCCCCAGGCGCCCTCGCCGAGGGCGGCGCGGCGCGCCCGCAAGCCCTGGCCGGTCTGGGCACATGTGATCCTGGCGCTCGTGCTGGTCGCGGTGCTGCGCAACTTCGTGGCGCAGTCCTTCTACGTCCCCTCGGGTTCGATGATCCCCACGCTGCAGGTGGGGGATCGGGTGGTGGTGGCCAAGTTCGGCACCGACGTCCAACGCGGCGACATCGTGGTCTTCGATGGGACCGAGATCTTCGGCGGGGGAGCGCGGGAGCCCTGGAAGGGCACCCTCGGTCAGGTCGCCTCCAGCATCGCGGGCGTGTTCGGCATCAACCCGGGTGAGAAGGACTACGTCAAGCGGGTCATCGGCGTCGGCGGGGACCGGATCGTGTGCTGCGACGCGGCAGGCAGGCTGACCATCAACGGGCAGTCGGTCACCGAGCCCTATCTCGCGGCCGGTGAGAGTCCCTCGCAGACACCCTTCGACGTCGTGGTCCCCCCGGGGCGGCTCTTCATGATGGGGGACAACCGCGGCAACTCGGCCGACTCGCGCGCCCACCTGGGTGACCCGGGTGGCGGCATGGTTCCGCTCGCCGACGTGATCGGCTCTCCCCTGGTGCGCTACTGGCCGTTGGGCCGATTGGACGGGATGTCCTCGATCGGACACTCCGAGGACCTTGCGCGCATCCCCGCCGGGGACGGCAAGTGAGCATCCCGGCCGACCGGCCTCCCATGCCGGCCCCAACAGCTCCACCGGTCCCGGATCCCGGGCCGGGGGCCGATCCCGGGATCCCCGCCGATGCCCGCTACCCGCAGTTCACGGGTGCGGTGCGCCGGGATACGGCGCCCCCGACCGGGCCGGCGCCGGTGTCGCCGCTGGCCTCGGGGGCACCGGAGCGGGCCAGGCGAGGGGTCGGTCGGCACCTGCTCGCGGCGATCCGCGAGCTGCTCATCGTCGGCTCGATCGCGCTGCTGCTGAGTTTCGTCGTCAAGACCTTCCTGGCGCAGGCCTTCTACATCCCCTCGGAGTCCATGGAGACCACCCTGGTCACGGACGACCGGGTGATCGTCAGCAAGCTGACTCCGGGGCTCGTTGACCTCCACCGGGGGGACGTCGTCGTCTTCGCCGACCCGAACAACTGGCTGGCCACCCAGCCGAGCACCGATCGCGGGCCGGTCCTCAACCAGGTGACGCGAGCGCTGACCTTCGTCGGTTTGCTGCCGAACACTGCGGAAGGGCACCTGATCAAGCGGGTCATCGGGCTGCCGGGCGACAAGGTCGTGTGCTGCGATGCGCAGGGGCGCCTGAGCGTCAACGGCACGGCCCTGACCGAGCCTTATGTCAAGGCCGGCGAGACGCCGAGCGATATTACCTTCAACATCACCGTGCCCGCCGGCCGGATATGGGTCATGGGCGACAACCGCGGCCACTCGAGCGACTCTCGCCTGCACGATGACACCGGTGATGGGGCGAGCGGCTCGGTGCCCGTCGACCTGGTCGTCGGGCGGGCCTTCGTGCTCGTCTGGCCGCTGTCGCGCTGGGATTGGCTGGAGAACTACCAGGGCAGTTACGCGGCCGTTCCGCCCGCGTCATGAGCCCCGCGCCGCGCTCCACCAAGCCGTCGTTGCGCGCCGAGCGTGCCTTCCAGCGTCAGGGGTATGCCGTCCTCGCCGGCATGGACGAGGTCGGCCGGGGGGCGCTCGCCGGGCCGGTCAGCGTCGGGGTGGTCGTCATCGACGGGTCGGTGCGCAGTGCCCCCAGCGGGGTCAAAGACTCCAAGCTTTTGACCCCCGCGGCGCGCGCCCGACTCGTCCCGCGCATCGAGCGCTGGTGCCGCGCGTATGCGGTCGGGCACGCCTGGCCCGACGAGATCGACGCCGTGGGCATCATCGCCGCGCTGCGCCTCGCCGGTCGACGGGCCCTGGCCGCCTTGCCGGTGGTCCCGGACTTGGTGATCCTCGACGGCAACCACGACTGGTTGACCGACCCCGAACACGTCGGTCTCTTCGCCGTGACGGCCCTCGACCCAGCGCCCCCAGTGACGACCATGGTCAAGGCCGATCTGAGGTGTTCCTCGGTGGCCGCGGCCAGCGTCTTGGCCAAGGTGACCAGGGACGCGCTGATGGTCGACTATGCCCGGGAGCACCCGGCATACGGCTGGGACGGGAACAAGGGGTATGCCGCGCCGGAGCACCGCAGTGCCCTCGCGGAGCACGGGACCTGCGCCCTGCATCGACGCTCCTGGCACCTGCCAGGCATTGATGGCGAGCGCGTAGACGATGATGGGATCGACCTAGACCTCCTCGCCGGCAGCGGTGAGCCGGAAAGCGAAACGGCATGAGTAGCGAAGACCTCGAGAAATACGAAACCGAGATGGAGCTGGCGCTCTATCGGGAGTACCGCGACGTCGTGGGGCTCTTCAGCTATGTCGTGGAGACCGAACGCCGCTTCTATCTGGCCAATGGTGTCGATGTGAAAGTGCGCGGCGAGGGCAGCGAGGTCTTCTTCGAGGTCACCATGAGCGACGCCTGGGTCTGGGACATTTATCGCCCCGCTCGGTTCGCCAAGAATGTGCGGGTCATCACGTTCAAGGATGTCAACGTCGAGGAGCTCGCCAAGGCCGACCTCGAGGTCCCCAAGGGCACCTTCTAGACCTCCGTTGTCCACAGCCGACAGCGCAGGTATGCGTTGTCCACAGCCTGCGGCGGCCCCATTGGTCACGAGGCGGGCCCGTGCGTCATCGTCGGGGAACCGGCAAATCGACGCAGGGGGTTGGGCTCATGGGGGATCAGCGTGCGGCGGTGGGGCGCTTCGGTGAAGAGGTCGCCCGCCGCTTCCTGGAGGGACAGGGTTTTGCGATCCTCGAGACGAACTGGCCCTGCCGGGAGCCGCGCGGTGAGATCGACATCATTGCGCGGGAGCCGGGCGGCGATCTGGTCATCGTCGAGGTCAAGACGCGGCGCACGCTGGGCGCGGGCGAACCCGTCGACGGCGTCACCGGAGAGAAACTGCTGAAGCTGCGCCGGCTCGCGGCGCGCTGGTTGCAGGTGCACCCGCAGGTCCGCCCTCCCGGCGTCCGGTTCGATGTCATCGGAGTGCTGATCGGGCACGGCGAGGCACCCACGCTGGTCCACCACATTCGGGCGGTGGTCTGAGATGACGTTGGGGAGCACGCACGCCATCGCCTTGGCGGGGCTGGAGGGTCGGCTGGTCGAGGTCGAGGCCCACCTGAGCAAAGCCCTGCCGGGGCTGATCGTCAGCGGCCTGCCCGACGCTGCCTGCCGTCAGGCTCCCGAACGGATTCGCGCGGCCGCCGAGTCCAGCGGGCTGCCCTTGCCCAGCCGCAAGATCGTCGTCAACCTCTCACCGGCCGCGTTGCCCAAGAATGGCACCGGCTTCGACCTGTCTCTTATACACATCTCCGAGCCCACGAGACGGACTCCTATCTCGTATGCCGTCTTCTGCTTGAA
>CALLZC010000070.1 GCA_937858995.1 uncultured Nostocoides sp. | reverse complement strand
ATACGAGATAGGAGTCCGTCTCGTGGGCTCGGAGATGTGTATAAGAGACAGGGGTAAACGGCAGAGCATGTTGGCGAACCTGCTTAACTCCGTCGGGATGCGGCCCGAGCCGCCGCCGCGGGTCCCGAGGCTGGCCGCAATGCCCAGCATGAGTGACGAGATTCTGGATCTCTACAGGCGCCTGGGAGGTCGAGCCCAGTCGCCGGTGCTTTCGCCCGGAGCGTGGGACATGAGCGTCGGCGGGGTAATTATCGAACTCGATGAGGAACAGCACTTCAACCGGTACCGGGGGCTCACTCTCACCCCCGGCTGGGCCCGCGAAATGCCGTGGTTCGACGCCTATCGGACACTGTGTAGCAGCGAGGAAGGAACGTGTTTGCAGAAGGCGGGCCACACAGGCTTCTGGAGTAGCGCAAGCTCCGATGCCCACTTCGGCCCGTCTGCGGCGCCCAAGCAGATCGACTCACCTGGCGGTTCTTCCCGGTGGAAGCAGCGGGCCTTGTACGACGCCATGAAAGACGCCGCCGCGTATGCCGCAGACAGTGATTACCCGCTCGCTCGCCTTTCGGTTCATGACACGGTCAACGGCGTCCGCCTTGGTAGCGTCCTGCAAGGAAAGGCAAACGCGGATCCAGATGCGCTCATCGCGCTCGTCCGGGAACGCCTTCATACGCGAGTGACTTAACCTCAAGAGCTGGGGGCACAGGCCAAGCCGCTGCGGTGGTCGCAGCCCTGGCCCGTCTGCTGTGCCCCACACCGCCCAGCGATCGAGCATGGATCTCAAACTCAAGCAGGTCGCTGCCGGTCCGTCAGCAGGAGGATTGACGCCACGATTCGCTCGGGCGGCGAAGAGCTCCCGGCGTCAGCCACTCATGACGTGGTTCCCGGCCAGCCACATACCATCGCTGGAGCCGGCGTTGGTGCCCTGCCGGTCGGTCCCGCAATGCCGACAGCGCAGGTACTTGTGGCCGTCGGGCGTATAGGCGTCGGCCCATCGATGTCCCAGATGGAGCCGGCAGCGGACACTCGGATAGAAGGGTGCGTCGGCGGCCAGGACCACACGTCTCGGCCGCTGGACGGCCAGCGCCAGGGCAGGAACACGGGTTGCCAGGCGAGCGAGGTATGCCGTCCGCTCCGGCACCGGGAGCTCGGCCAGTTCCCCGAGCAACTCCAGGCGATAGCGGTTGCGTGTTGGTCCGCTCGGCAGTGCCAAGGTCAGCAGGCGAACCCCGGCGACGACGTGTGCCGGCAACGGGACCTGGTGGACCTGCGCCAAGGCTTGCGCTTCCATGTCAGCTTCCTTCGCTCGGACGTAGGGCCAGCCGACCTACGGGCCGTACCCGCGCCAGGGCGGTGCGGGCGGCGTTCACGCCGGAGTCGGTCAGCCGGTAGTAGCGGCGCGCACGCCGGCCCTCGGCACGCTCATCGATCTCTTCCCAGCGCGAGTCGAGCCAACCCGCAGCTTCGAGCCGGGCGAGGATCGGGTGAATGGTGCCGCTCGCCAGGCCCGCCTCCTGGCCCAGCTCGTAGCCGTGAAATTCGCGGTCGGAGTCGGCGAGGAAGGCACCGAGGACCCGTTGCGTGGCGAGTGTCATGCGTGGTTCTCCCATAGTCGTACTCTACCTAGGGTCGGGCGATTGCGCCAGGGGTTGGCGAAGTTGGTCCGCAGCGGGCGGCGCGAGCGAGACCGTGCTCTCGCCCACCCCACCCACGGGCCGCGGCATACGCTGAACGCATGAGCGAGGCGCCCCAGGACGTGGTGCGGATCTGCCAAGAGCTGATCCGCATCGATTCCAGCAACTACGGGGAGGGCCGCGGCGACGAGCGGGCGGCGGCGGCGTATGTCGTCGCGCAGCTGCGCGAGGTCGGCCTCGATCCGCTGGTGGTCGCCCCGGCACCCGAGCGACCGAGTGTCTTCGCGCGGATCCCCGGCGCGGACTCGAGCCTGCCGGCCCTGTGCGTCCACGGCCACCTGGACGTCGTTCCGGCGAATGCCGCGCACTGGCAGGTCGATCCGTTCTCCGGCCTGGACCGCGACGGCTGCATCTGGGGCCGAGGGGCCGTCGATATGAAGGGGATGGTGGCGATGATGCTCGCAACCGTCCGCGAGATGGCGCGCTGCGGCATACGGCCGCGGCGCGACCTGGTCTTTGGCTTCTTCGCCGACGAGGAGGCCGGCGGGGTCTACGGCTCGCAGTGGGTGGTCGCCAACCACCCGGAGATCTTCGCGGGAGTCACGGAGGCGATCAGTGAGGTGGGCGGTTTCAGCGTCACGCTGCCGCGCGCCGACGGGGCGACCCAACGGGCATACCTGCTCCAAACAGCCGAGAAGGGGATCTTGTGGCTGCGCCTGACCGCCCACGGGCGCGCCGGGCACGGCTCGGTGCCCAATGACGAGAACCCGATCGTGCGGCTCGCGCAGGCGATTGCCCGCATCGATGCCCATGAATGGCCGCTGGAGTTCATCCCTTCCGTCCGCGAACTCCTGGACGGCCTCAGCCGGATCACCGGCACCGGGTATGCCGGGGACCCCGAGCCGCTGCTCGCTCACCTGGGCGGGGCGGCCGGGTTCGTGCGCGCCACGCTGCGCGACACCGCCAATGCCACGATGCTGGACGCGGGCTACAAGCACAATGTCGTGCCGCAAGATGCCAGCGCGAGTCTGGACTGCCGCTTCCTCCCGGGACATGACGAGAGAGTCCTCAAGACCCTGGCGGACCTGGCCGGTGATCACGTCGACATCGAGATCCGTCACGACGACATCGCCTTGGACAGCCCCTTCTCGGGCGGCCTGGTCGCCGCCATGGTGGCCGCGCTGCAGGCCGAGGACCCCGGTGCCGAGGTGCTGCCGTATTGCCTTTCCGGCGGGACCGACAACAAGGCCCTCTCCCGGCTCGGCATCACCGGCTATGGTTTCGCCCCGCTGCAATTGCCCGCGGACCTGGAATTCGCGCCGATGTTCCACGGGATCGACGAACGCGTGCCCACGCAGTCCCTCCGGTTCGGCACTCGAGTTCTGCGCCGTCTGCTCACCACATATTGACGCGCTACGGTTGAGGCATGGCCGACCCCCGCATTGCCCTGCAAGCCCTGACCGCCGCCTTCGAACGTCACCTGGAAGCGTGTGCACAGCGGCGCGGCGAGGACGACCCCAGCGTC
Source organism: uncultured Nostocoides sp. (assembly GCA_937858995.1). GTDB lineage: Bacteria > Actinomycetota > Actinomycetes > Actinomycetales > Dermatophilaceae > Nostocoides_A. Next base: position 41,452 of record CALLZC010000070.1, on the reverse strand, counting down.
GTGGCGGCCTACGACGATCTCGCCGACGCCTTCGAGGAATACGACGACGCCCTCCTGGAGGCTTACGGCGAGATGACGCCGCTGGACGTCTACGCCGTCGAGGAGGACGACGACAGCGACGACGACGACGATGATGATGACGACGACGACGAGGATGAGGATGCCGTTGCCAGTGGGGGCGCCGACGCCGAGGACGACTCGGATGCCGACCAGCGCTACCTGGGTCTGGATGAGGAGGAGTTCGACGTCCTCGACATCGACGGAATCGACGATGCCGACCCGGCAGCCCAGGGCGAGGACCTCGATGACCTTGACGAGGTGGACCATCAGGCGCACCCGACCTGAGGCTGACCACCTGCGCCCGTCGTCACTCATCCACTCTGATCGAGGTTTCACCCCATGCTCAGCTATTTCGATGCCGTCGTGCTCGGCATCGTCGAAGGCCTGACCGAATTCCTGCCCGTCTCCTCCACCGGTCACCTCACCGTGGCCGAGAAGCTCTTGGGCTTGCCGGTCGATGACAAGGCCATCACGGCATACACCGTCATCATCCAGTTCGGCGCGATCGTGGCGACCTTCATCTACTTCGCCAAGAAGATCGCCCGGTTGTTCATGGCGTGGATCCGGGGCCTGAGCGACGCGAGTCGGCGCGGGCACGACTACACCCTCGCCTGGGCCGTGATCGTCGGGTCGCTGCCGGTGGGTGTCGTGGGATTCCTCGGCAAGGGCATCATCGCGGGGCCGCTGCGCAGCTTGTGGGTCGTGGCTGCGGCCCTGGTGTTGTGGAGCGGAGTGATGGTCTGGGCCGAGCGGCGTCATGCGGCGTTGGCGGCGGCCGGCACCCAGCGCGGTGAAGGCCAGGTCACCCTGCGTGACGGCCTCCTGATCGGCCTGATGCAGTGCTTCTCGCTCATCCCGGGCGTCTCCCGCTCGGGGGCCACCATCTCGGCCGGGCTGCTGCGCGGCATCGACCGGGTGACGGCAACCGAGTTGAGCTTCTTCATGGCCATCCCGGCCCTGACTGCCGGTGGGGTCTTCCAGGCCGTCGAGGAACGCCACGGGCTGGCCGATCTCGGGATGGGGCAAATGCTCGTCGGGATGGTCGTGGCCTTCGTGGTGGCCTACGCCTCCATCGCGTGGCTGCTGAAATTCGTGGCCAACAACTCGCTCATGGCCTTCGTCAACTACCGGGTCGCCGCCGGCCTGGCGCTGGCCGCCGCCTTGGGCATGGGCTGGATCGCCGCCACCTGAGGTCGCCGGTGCGGCCTCAGCGCCAGCCGGAGCAGCCTCAGAGCCAGCCGGAGCGGCGGAAGGCCCGATAGAGCATGCCGCATACGGTGGCCATGAGCAGCAGGGCCATCGGATAGCCGTAGGTCCAGCCCAACTCGGGCATGTGCTCGAAGTTCATGCCATAGATCCCGGCGATCATCGTCGGCATGGCCGCGATAGCCACCCAGGCCGAGATCTTGCGCATGTCCTCGTTCTGGCGCACGCCCACCCGGGCCAAGTGGGCGTGGAGCACGTCGGTGAGGAGCCGGTCATACGACTCGATGTGGTCAATGACACGGGAGAGATGGTCGCTGACGTCCCGATAGAGCAGTTTCGTCTCGTTGTCGACCAAGCTGCTGGACGGACCGAAGCTGAGCTGCACCGCACGCGCCAGCGGGATGGCGGCTCGCTTGAACTCCAGGACCTCACGCTTGAGGTTGTAGATGGTTTGCGAGGCAATCGTGTCGGCGTCCTTGAAGACCCCCTCCTCGATCCCCTCGAGGTCCCGGCCGAGTTCATCATCGATGACGAGATAGGAGTCGACGATCCGGTCGATGATGGCATAGAGGGCGACCTGCGGTCCGGCCGCCAGGGCCGACGGATCCTTCTCCAGAGTCAGGCGCACCCCATGCAGGGGAGCGGCATCGCCGCGGCGGATGGTCAACAGGAAGCGATCCCCGACGAAGGCCATGATCTCGCCGGTCTCGATGTCGGAGGTTTCCTCCTCATAGCGCAGGGTCTTCAAAACGACGAACAGGGTGTCGTCATAGCGCTCGATCTTGGCCCGCTGCTTGCCCTTCAGTACATCCTCGACAGCAAGCGGGTGCAGGTCGAGCTCCGAGCGCACCAGGTCGAATTCGGCCGACGTCGGGTCGTTCAGACCGATCCACAAGAAGTCCGGACCCGCCCCATGCGTGCGGAGCAGGGCCAGTTCGTCGCTCAGGTCGCCGCACGGTTGGCGTACGCCATCGACATACTTGGCCTGGTCCACGATCACGGCCCCATTGTGCTACCCCACGGCACCGCCCGTGACCCGCCGCACAGCGCGCTCCCGGACAGTCATCGCCCGGACAGCCATCGCCCGGACAGCCATCGCCCGGACAGTCATACTGAGCGGCGTGCCGACACTGCTGCTCATCCGCCATGGCCGCACGTCGGCCAACGCCTCGGGCATCCTCGCGGGCTGGCTCGACGGGGTGGGTCTGGACGAGGCGGGGGTCGCGCAGGCTGCGCGCCTGAGCGAGGATCTCGGTGCCCTGCCCGTATGCCGGGTGCTCGCCTCCCCGCTGCCGCGGACCCTGCAGACCGCGACGCCGCTGGCGCAGCGCTGGGGCGTCCCGGTGGAGCACGACGCGGGCCTGGGGGAGTGCCGCTACGGTGCGTGGACCGGTCGGCCGTTGAGCGAGCTCGCCCACGAATCGTTGTGGCAGACCGTGCAACGGACCCCGTCCGCAGCGCACTTCCCACCGAGCGAGGCCTTCGAGAGCGAGTCGCTGGCCCAGATGTCAGCGCGCGCCGTCGAGGCGGTGCGCCGCACCGATGCCGAAGTGGCGGCCGAGCACGGCCCGGCGGCCGTGTGGGCGGCCGTCAGCCACGGCGATGTGATCAAGGCGATCGTGGCCGACGCCCTGGGACTGCATCTCGATCAGTTCCAGCGCATCGTGATCGACCCGGCCTCCGTCAGCGTGATCCGCTATCCCCACGGTCGACCCCTGGTGCTGCGCGTCAACGGTCCGGGAGTCGGCCTGGACGCCCTGGTGCCCGCGAGCGAGGAGGCCGCGAGCGATGAGGGGGCCGTCGGCGGTGGCGCAGGCGCCCCGACCGGCCCCGGCGCTGACCAAGGGCGCTGACGCGACGGAGGCAAGGCACTTTCTACGGGGCGAATAGCTCCCACGGGCGGATCGGGGACGATTGCACGAGCCAGGTTTCGAGGCGGACCAAGGTTCCGGTCGCGATGAGCAGGCCCATCACAATGAACCCGAGCCCCAGCCCGCGGCGCACCCGGGAGTGCGGGTCGGCGGCCCACCGCACCTTGGCCACCGCCCGCTGCCCGAGCAGAGCGATCACCAGCAGGACACCCACGAGCCCGATGACGTATGCCGTGAGCAGGGTCAGCCCCCGCGCCCGGTCGCTGGGCAAGACGGTGACCACGACATACGCATAGAGCGGGCTGCAGGAGGTGAAGACCGGCCCGAGGGCGGCCCCGGTCAGGGCCGCACCGCTTAGCCCGGGGCGACCGGCGGCTCCGTGCAGCCCAGCGGCGCTGGCCCGACTCATGCCGGTTGCGACGGCCACACGGTCCCACAGCGAGGGGGCGAGGGCGGCCAGCCCGAGGGCAATCAGCAGGCCGCCACTCAACCACCGCCAGGCCCACGCGGGCACGCCGATCAGTGCCGTGCTAGCCCGCAGCAGGAGCGTGAAGAGGAAGACCGATGCGCCCAGGCCGAGGGCGATCGCGACCGCGCGCCGGGCGGGTGCGGCGCGGGACCCGGGATCCAGGCTGCCGCCCAGGATCACCGGCAAGACGCTCAGCGTGCAGGGGGACAGGGTTGTCAGGGCGCCAGCCACCAACGCACCGGCCAGGGCGAGCAGCATCGGTCAGGCGGTCTTGGCGAGGATGTCGGCGCCGGTCTTGGTCCCGGTCCACTTCGAGACGGCCATCTGCTCGGGGTCGACCTCGACGAAGGTGTGCTGCTGGGTGATGCCGTACTTCTTCTTGAGGTCGGTCTCGGTGTCGTAGTCGACCTTGACGACGGTCAGGCCGTCCGGCACCCCGTCGGTGGTCAGTGAGGTGTCGGTCGCCTTGCAGTCGGGGCACCAGGATGCATGGAAGAAGAGCACCACGGCCGTGTCGGCGTAGTCGGCCATGGCGGACTTGTAGTCCGCCAGGCTGATGTATGCACCGGCCGCCATGGCCTTGTCCGTCGTGGCGCCGGAGGTCGGCTTGTCCGTCATCGGCGCGCTGCTCGATGCCTCGCCGGACATGGTCTTGGTGGCGGAGGCGGCCGTCGAACTGGCGGCGGCGCCATCGGTCGTCGCACTGCCGCATGCGCTCAGGGCCAGTGCCAGGGCTCCGGCACAGAGGGTGGCGGCGGTTCGCAGCGTTGTCTTGGGCACGAGAATCGAGTCCTTTGTCGTGTGGGGGTGCTGGGTCATCCCCAGTCAAGGCGAGCCGCGGCGATCAGGGCCAGTCAGGGGAGCGATCCGTCATACGGCCTTAAGAACTATCCGATGCCCACACGCGCTGTCCGGCGTCCTCACGAATTGGGGAGCACCAACTCGAAGACGCACCCGGACCCGTCGAGCTGGTTGCGGACAGTTAGGTCCCCGCCGTGGCTGCGGGCCGTCTCGCGGGCAATGGCCAACCCCAGGCCCATCCCGGCGCCGCTGCTGGTGCGCGCCTGATCCCCTCGCCAGCCGGGCTCGAAGACGCGCGCCAGGTCATCGGCCGGAATGCCGCCGCAGCCATCGCGCACGCGCACCACCGGGACAGGCCGCGCGTCCACATCGATGACCACCTGACCTCCGGGCGGAGTGTGCTGCACCGCATTGCGGACCAGGTTCGTCAACGCCCGGCCCAGCGAGGCCGGATCCGCGTGCACGACAGCGCTATTGGTGACGCCGGGGCGGATCGTCACCGTGCCTGCCTCGGCAAAAGGCAGCAGGGCGCTCGCCGCATCCGAGATCAGGTCCTGCAGGTCGGCGCTCTCCCGTGGTCGGTCTGCCGTCTCGCTGCCCTGCAACCGCGAGAGCTCGGCGATATCGTCCACCATTGCCTCGAGGCGATCACTCGCACGCAGGATCGCATCCAGCGACCGGGCCTCACCGGAGTCCCCGATGGCGTTCTCCCGCAGCGATTCCGCGAGGAGTCGGATCCCCGACAGCGGTGTGCGCAGGTCATGACTCAACCAGCGGATGGTCTCGCGGCGCTCGGTGGTGACCCTCGCTTCGCGCTCCCGGTCGGCCCGCTCGGCGAGTGCCGCTTGTTCGACGGCATGCACCCGCCGGGCCAGCAACATCCCGATCAGCACCGCCATGGGCGCACCGGCGAGAAGCACGAAGAGCAAGGTTCGGTAGTCGTCGAACCCAATGACCATTTGGCGGGTGGCAACGGCAACCCCCGCGGCGAGCGAGAGCACCACGACGAGGGGGGCAAAGAGTGCTGCCCGGGCGGGCTGGTGGCGGCTCACCGTGGTCAGCACACCGCCCCCGGCGAGCGCCACGGCCCCGGTCACCCCCGCCGAGACGATGACGGCGCTCAGTTCGGGGGTCACCCGGACTCCCATCGATAGCCATGGCCGAAGACCGTCAGGAGTCGGGTCGGTGCGCCCGGATCCGGCTCGATCTTTTCCCGGAGCCGGCGCACGTGCACCGTGACGGTCGAGGCATCGCCGACCTCCCAGCCCCACACCTGACTCATCAGCTCCTCGCGGCTCCAGGTACGACCCGGGTGGCGCAGGAACCAGGCGAGCAGGTCGAACTCGCGGGTCGTGAGGCTGAGCGCGTCTGCACCCCGGCGCGCCGTGCGGGCCGCCAGGTCCAGGCGCAGCTCTCCGTCGACGAGCTGGGCCTCCGGGAGCTCTTGAGGGCTGGCCCCCGCCCGGCGCAGGACGGACTTGATGCGCAGGTCGAGTTCGCGCAGGGAGAAGGGCTTGGTGACATAGTCATCCGCCCCCAGCGCCAGTCCCTGCACCCGCTCGTGCTCCTGGGATCGGGCCGTGACCATGATGATCGGCAGATCCGGCCGGATTGATCGCAGGCGCCGCGTGACCTCGATGCCGCCGAGCCCGGGAAGCATGAGGTCCAGCAGGACCAGATCGACCGGGTCCGCGGCATACGTATCCACCGCGGCGATCCCGTCGGCCACCGCCACGACGTCGTGGCCAACCCGCTGCAGGTATGCCGCGACCGCCTCCCGGACGGTCGCGTCATCCTCGACCACGAGCAGGCGAACCACCCGACCAGCGTAGGGCCGCCGCACCCGGGGAACGCCCGGCGCGCGCGGCCCGTAAGCGAGCGGTAAGGACCCGGAGCCTCGGTTAGGGTCGGTACATGAGCCTTGCGCAGTACGACCCGCCGGAGCGGTTCGTCGTCGGCACCGTCGGCCCGCCCGGCAATCGCACCTTCTTCCTCCAGGCCCGCAGCGCCGGCAGCCTGACCACGGTCTCGGTGGAGAAGGTGCACATCCAGGCCATCGCCGATCGGATCAGCGATCTGCTCGAGAGCACGGCCTCGGCGCCGATGGTGCCACCCGCGATGGACAACGATCCCTTGGATACGCCCTTCGAGGACGAATTCCGGGTCACGACGATGTCGCTGGCCTGGGATCCCGAGCGGGCGCGAGTCGTCATCGAATGCCATGACCGGGACCCGGACGACGAGGACGAGATGGAGCAGGCGCGCGCGGCCGGTCTGCCCGAGCAAACCCAGTCGATGCGGGTGAGCCTGCCCGCGCCGATGGCGGCCGAATTCGTGCGCCGGAGCAAGGCCCTGGTCTCGGCCGGGCGGCCGCCCTGTCCCTTCTGCGGGGGGCCGCTCGATCCCGAAGGGCACATCTGCCCGCGCGCGAACGGATACCGCCGCTGATCCCGCAGGCGTCCTTCGCGAACGCTCCGCTCCACCTCATCGGCCGGCTGGCCGAGGCCTCCAATGCGACCTGGCTCGCCCGGCTCGAGGATCCTGCGAGCGGCCCCCTGGTGGTCTACAAGCCGATCAGCGGGGAGCGGCCGTTGTGGGACTTCCCGGACGGCACTCTCGCGGGGCGGGAGCGGGCGGCATACCTCCTGAGCGAACTCGGTGGGTGGTGCCTGATCCCGCGCACGATCCTGCGGGAGGGGCCCCGCGGCCCGGGGATGGTGCAGGACTGGATCGGCGAGCTCGACGGCGATCCCGACAGCGTGGTGCATATCATCCGGGTCGGTGACGACCCGGAGGGGCTGATCCCGGTGCTGCGGGCCACGGACGAGGCGGGCCGGCCGCTGCTGGTCGCCCACGAGGATGCATCCGACGTCCGCGCGTTGTCGGTGCTCGACTGCGTGCTCAACAACACCGACCGCAAGGGCGCCCACGCCTTCCGCTGCGCGGGCCAGCTGTATGCCGTCGATCACGGCCTGACCTTCCACGCTGAGCCCAAGCTGCGAACCGTGCTGTGGGGTTGGGCCGGGAAACCATTGCCGGACAAGGAGATCGAACGCCTGAGTGCCCTCCGCGCAGCGTTGGAGAGCGATGCGGAGCGGGCGAGCGAACTGCGTTCCTATCTGACGCCGATCGAGCATGCCGCCCTGCTCGATCGGGTGCGCGAGCTGCTGGGCACCGGCCGCCATCCCGAGCCCGATGGGGCGTGGCCGGCGATTCCGTGGCCACCGATCTGAGGGGCGAGCCCGCGCCGCATACAGTTGGGCGGTGAAGACTTGGCCCACAGTCACGCTCCCGGCGATCCCCGGTTCCGGAGCCCCCTTGCGCGTGCGCGACACCGCCACGGATGACCTCGTCACGGTCTCGGGCACCGAGGGGACCGCGCGCCTGTACGTCTGCGGGATCACGCCGTATGACGCCACCCACCTCGGCCATGCCGCCACCTATGTCACCTTCGACCTCCTGGGCCGGGCGCTGCGCGATGCCGGGCTGCGGGTGCGCTATGTCCAAAATGTCACCGACGTCGATGACCCCTTGCTCGAGCGGGCGGCCCGCGACGGACGCGATTGGCGGGAGTTGGCGACCGCGGAGATCGATCTCTTCCGGGAAGACATGACCGCCCTCGGCGTGCTCCCTCCGGACGAACTCGTGGGGGTCGTGGAATCCATCGACCAGATCGGCGAGGCGGTGCGCGAGCTGCTGGCGGTCGGTGCCGCCTATGAGCTGGCCAACCCGGGTCTGGGCACCGACGACGTCTATCTGGACCTCACCCGTATCGATGACTTCACCTCGGTCAGTGGGTTCAGCCGCGAGGAAATGATGGCGGTCATCGTCGATCGCGGCGGTGATCCGGATCGGCCGGGCAAGCGCGACCCGCTCGATCCGCTGCTCTGGCGGGCGGAGCGCGTGGGTGAGCCGGCGTGGGCAGTGGCGGGTCTGCCGGCCGGACGCCCCGGCTGGCATATCGAATGCACGGCCATTGCCCGGGATCATCTCGGTTTGCCGATCGACGTGCAGGGTGGGGGCGTGGACTTGGTCTTCCCCCACCACGACATGTCGGCAACCCAGGCCGCAGCGGTCGATGAGCGCTTTGCGAAGGCCTTCGTCCACCAGGCCATGGTCGGCCTCGACGGCGAAAAGATGAGCAAGTCCAAGGGCAACCTGGTGCTCGTCTCCCGGCTGCGCGCCGACGGTGTGGACCCCATGGCGATCCGCTTGCTCTTGCTCGCCCATCGGTATGACGCCCCCTGGGAGTACACGCCCGAGCAGTTGGCCGAGGCCCAGGCCCGACTCGAGCGGTGGCGCAATGCCCTCTCGGTGAACGAGGCGGCCGACGCCGCACCCGTGGTGGCGCAGATCCGGGCGGCGCTCGCGGACAATCTGGACAGTCCGAGCGCGCTGGCGGCGGTCGATGCCTGGGCCGCTGACGGGGGGAGCGGCCCGGTGAGCGCGGACGCGCCCGGGGTGCTGGCGCGGGCGCTCGATGTCCTGCTCGGAGTGCGCCTCTAGGCGCGCCCGGGACCGCCGCGCGCCCTAGGGCTGAGCGGCTAGGGCTCCTCGGGCTTTTCCGGCGGCCGGTTGCGCAGATAGCGCTCGAATTCGCGGGCGATCGCGTCACCCGATGCCTCGGGCAGTTCAGCGGTGTCCTGCGCCTTCTCCAAGGCATCGACGTATTCGGCGATCTCCTCATCGGACTCGGCCAGCACGTCGATATTGCCCTCCCACGTCTGGGCTTCGGCGGGCAGGTCGCCGGTGTCGATGGGCAGGTCGAGGAGTTGGGCGAGCCGGTTGAGCAGGGCGAGGGTCGCCTTCGGTGAGGGGGAGTGCCCCGCATAGTGCGGGACCGCCGCCCAGCACGAGATCGTGGTCAGCCCGGCCTGCGTGGCGGCATCGGCGAGAACTCCGATGATGCCGGTGGGGCCCTCATACCCACTGGGTTCGAGGTCGAAGCGGTGCATCGTCACATCGTCCTCGGAGGTGGCGCTGACCGGGATGCTGCGCGAGTGCGCGACATCCGCCATCAGGGCCCCTAGCGTGACAAAGGTCGTGACACCCGCTTGCTGGGCGAAGTCCATCAACTCGATGGTGTAGCCACGCCACCGGAAGCTCGGCTCGATGCCGCTCACGAGCACGATGCTGCGCGAGAGCTGTGGCGGGTCGGCCGTCAGGATTCGGGTCGTGCGCCACTGGATCCGACGCCGTCCCTTATCGAGCACCACCCGCGGTCGATTGACCTGGAAGTCGTAGTACTCCTCGGGGTCCAGGGCCGCGATCGGCTCCGCGTTCCAGAGGCGGGCCAGGTGCTCCAAGGCATCCGTCGCCGCCTCGCCCGCGTCATTCCAGCCTTCGCAGGCCAGGATCATGATCGGGTCGCGCAGCGGCGGCAGGTCCTCGAGCTCGATCACTCACGCAGGTTATCGCGCCGATCTGGCCGGCCGGCCACGGCAGCCGAACGACGCGGCGGGGTGACCTAGAATTGGGCGCCCGATCGCCCGACGCCCCGCAAGGAACCTCGTGACCGCGCCCGACGCTCTGCCCGCAGCGGTGCTCTGGGATATGGACGGCACGCTGGTGGACACCGAGCCGTACTGGATCGCCGCCGAGCACGAGATCGTCGCCGAGCACGGGGGCCGGTGGAGCGACGAGCTGGCTCACCAATTGGTGGGGAACCCGTTGCTCGTCTCGGCGCGCTTCATCATCGCCAACTCGCCGCTCGAGTGCACGCCCGAGGAGTTGGTCGACGAGTTGCTGCTGCGGGTGGTGCGGCAGGTGCAACGGCATACCCCCTGGCGGCCCGGGGCCCGGGACCTGCTCACCGAACTGGGCGAGCTCGGGGTGCCGTGCGCCTTGGTCACCATGTCGTGGCAGTCGCTGGCGCGGGCCGTGACCGCGTCACTGCCGCCCGATGCCTTCCGGGTCGTGGTCACCGGGGACCGAGTCACGCACGGCAAACCGCACCCTGAGCCGTATCTGGGAGCCTGCGCCGCCCTGGCGGTGCAGCCGCGGGAGTGTGTCGCAATCGAGGACTCGGCCACCGGGGTGCGGTCCGCGGTGGCGGCGGGTGTGCCCACGCTGGCCGTGCCGCATGTGGTCGCGGTGCCCGACATCCCGGGCGCCGTGCACCTGAGCTCACTGGCAGGGGTGCGGGCGGCAGACCTGCTGCGCTACTTCCCCTGATGCTGGGCGAGCGTTACCGGGCGCCGCAGGGCGCGAGCCGTGTCATGGCGCACCAATAGGGCCACGGGTCCGGGGCCGAGCACCGTCCCGATCCGCGCGCCGCCGGAACTGGCAATCGGGCGCCTGCGCAGCAGATCGACCCACTCTCCGTCCGGCAGCTCGATGCGTTCGTCGGCCCACCCGCCGGCACCAGCCAGCCGATGCGGGGCGATCGTCGCCACCGTGATGGCCTCGATCCCACCGGCTGACCCCCGTCCGAAGGCAAGGGCGTGCGGGGAGCCGGTGTCGATCGCGGCATACTGCGCCTCGGGGCCCACGAACCAGTGCGGGTGCGCCCGGCGCAGCTGCAAGGCACACGCCGTAACCTGCAGCTTCGCGTCCCCGAGGTCGGCGGGCAGGCCCGCAGACTGCGCGATCGCGGCGAGCCGCAGCGCCCGGTCGGCATAGTCGACCGGGCCCCGGTTGTCCGGGTCCACCAGCGTGTGCAGCGGCAGTTCGCTGCCCTGATAGACATCCGGGACACCCGGCATGGTGAGCTGGATCAGCTTCTGGCCCAACGAGTTAGCGCGCTCCGATGGCTCGGTCTGCGCGATCCACGTGCCCACATGCGCGGCGATGCCGGCATCGCGCGTGAGCGCTGTGGCGAAAGCGAGGACAGCATCCTCGTATGCCTGGTCGCCATCGACCCACGCCGTGTGCACCTTCGCCTCGCGAACCGCCTTGAGCAGGTAGGTCGTCATCCGGTCGGCCGTGATGGGCCAGGCGCCGACGAGGGTCTGCCAGATGAGGTATTCGGTCACCGCGTCCAGACGCTCGGGGCGCAGTCGGTCGCCGAGCCGGCGTGCGGTATCCAGCCAGGCGCGCCAGTCCGCTGCCCGCTCGGCCAGGACGGCCAGTCGGGCCCGGACATCCTCCGAGCGTTTGGTGTCATGCGTCGTCAGGGTGGTCATCGTCAGCGGCCAGGTGGCCAGCCGCTCGTGCGCATACGCATGGAACTCATCGATCTCGATCGACAGCGTCCCCGGGTCACCTCCCACTTCATTGGCGCCCGCGAGTCGCAACCAGCGGTAGAAGGCCGTGTCCTCCACGCCCTTAGCCATCACCGGGCCACAGGTCTGCTGAAAGCGCGTGACGAATTCATCCGCCGCCGCGCGCGCGTCCGCACCGTCCAGGGCGCCGGCTGGCCGGCCGCCGCGCGCCAGTTGGGTGACCTGCGCGAGCGCCGGATGATCGGCGCTCGCGAGCCGGGTCCGTGCCCGGCCCTCGGCCTGGGCCAACACCACGAGCTGCGAACGAGCCGGGCGGTATCCCGGGACGAGATAGGCCCGGTAGCGATCCATCGATACCAGGAGCGCCTCGAGGCCTCGCCGCGCGGCCGCTGGGTCGACCCGGGGAAGCACGCGCTCGATCAGCCGCAGCAGTCGGTTCACCTCGGCTGCCTGGGTCTCCTCGACGACCTGCAGCTTGGCCGCCACGATGACCTCCGCGAGCTCATGACGCTGCGGTCCGGCGACCTCCGCCCAGAGGTCATCGAGGATCTCGCTGCCCGTCGGGTCGGTCAGCACTTGTTGCACCCGCAGCAGGGCGTCATACCCCGTGGTGCCAGCCGTCGCCCACTCGGGCCGCAACTCCTCGTGACCTTCCAGGATCTTCTCGACGACGACCCAGGCGTGGCCGGTGCGGGCGGCGAGCCGGGCCAGGTAGCCCCCCGGGTCGGCCAACCCGTCGGGATGGTCGATGCGGAAGCCGTCGATGGCGCCCCGCGCGAAGAGGTCGAGGAGCAGTTCGTGCGTGGCGTCGAAGACGTCGTCGTCCTCGACGCGCACCGCCTGCAAGGTGGTCACGTCAAAGAACCGGCGATAGTTGAGATCCGTTTCGCCATCCACCCAATGCGCTAGCCGGTATGACTGTGCCGCAACGAGTTCGCCCATCCCGAGGTGTTCGGTGCCGGGCCGCACCGGGAGTTCGTGGTCGCCATAGCGCAGCACCCACTCCTCCCCATCGACGCCGCCGTCCCGGGCCAGGGTGAGTTCCCCACGGGCCAAGACCTCCGGGAGCCCGGCACCCAGGATGGGCATGAGCAGTTTGGAATCGGCCGCGGCCCAGTCGACGTCGAACCAATCCGCGTATGCCGAGTCCCGCCCGTCGCGCAGGACCTCCCACAGCGGCCCGTTGAGATAGGTCTCTTGCGGAACGGTCATGTGATTCGGGACCACGTCGACGATGAGCCCGAGGCCTGCGGCGTGGGCGGCGCTGACGAGTGCATCGAAGCCGGCCGCGCCACCGGCTTGCGAGTTGAGACTGTCGTGGTCGATGACGTCATAGCCATGCGTGCTGCCCGGCTGGGGTTCCAGGATCGGGCTGAGATACAGATGGCTCACCCCGAGCTCCGACAGGTACGGCGAAATGGCGGCCGCATCCGCGAACCCAAAGCCAGCGTGCAGTTGCAGGCGGTAGGTCGATGTCGGTACCACCCGCCCCGGGCCGGGACGGTGCGTTCGCGGCGTTCCCGACCACATGGCGCTTCAGTCCTCGGGGTGATAGCCCAGGTTGGGGGCAAGCCAGCGCTCCGCGGTGCGCAGGTCCCACCCCTTGCGGTCGGCATAGTCCTCGACTTGGTCGCGACCCAGGCGGCCGACCACGAAATACTGGGCCTGCGGGTGCGCGAAGATCAGCCCGCTGACGGCCGCGCCGGGCCACATCGCCATGGATTCGGTGAGTTCGATGCCGGTCGTCGTCGAGACATCCAGCAGGTCCCAGATCACTTGCTTCTCGGTGTGATCGGGACATGCGGGGTAGCCCGGGGCCGGCCGGATGCCGCGGTAGCGCTCGGCGATGAGGGCCTGTGGATCCAGGGTCTCCGAGGGTGCATAGGCCCACAGTTCGGTGCGCACGAGTTCATGCAGTCGCTCGGCGAATGCCTCGGCGAGCCGGTCGGCGAGGGACTCGAGCAGGATGGCGCTGTAGTCGTCGTGTGCTGCCTTGAAGGCCGCGACCCGCTCCTGGCTGCCCAGCCCGGTCGTCACGGCGAAGGCCCCGATCCAGTCCGGTATGCCGCTCTCGGCCCCCGCGACGAAGTCGGCCAGTGAGCGGTTCGGGACCCCCTCACGATGCTGGCCCTGCTGGCGCAGGTGGTGCAGGGTGGCGCGCACCGTGGTGCGCGAGTCGTCGTCATAGACCACGGTGTCGTCGCCGATACGCGCCGCGGGGAAGATGCCGACCACGCCATTGGCGCGCAACCACTTCTCCTCCACGATGCGATCCAGCATGGCCTGTGCGTCGTCATAAAGCCGGCGCGCGGCGTCGGCAGAGGCGGGGTTGTTGAGCAGGTCCGGGAAGCGTCCGCGCATCTCCCAGGCTGCGAAGAAGGGCGTCCAGTCGATATACCCGCGCAACTCCGCGAGATCGAAGTCGGCCAACACCTCGATGCCCGGTTGTTTCGGCCGGGCAGCGGTCTCGTCGGTGTGTTCGATCTCCGGTGCCCCGGCCCTGGCCTGGGCGAGCGTCAGCAGCGGGCGTTCGCTGGTCTTGGCCGCCTGCCGGGCCCGGATGGTGACATATTCGGCGTCCAAGCCCTCTAGGAGCGCCGGCCGCTGCTCGGGTGAGAGAAGTTGCGAGACAACGGGAACCGACCGCGAGGCATCCTTGACCCACACGACTGGCCCGTGGTAGCGCTCGTCCACCTTGACGGCGGTGTGCGCCTTGGAGGTGGTGGCGCCACCGATCAGCAGGGGGATGTCGAAGCCTTGGCGCTCCATCTCCGAAGCCACATTGACCATCTCGTCGAGCGACGGGGTGATCAGGCCCGAGAGCCCGATGGCATCCGCCTGCAGGTCCTTGGCGGCATCCAGGATGCGTTGCGCCGGGACCATGACGCCGAGATCGTGCACCTCATAGTTGTTGCATTGCAGGACCACGCCCACGATGTTCTTGCCGATGTCGTGGACATCGCCCTTGACGGTCGCCGTCACGATGCGGCCTCGCGAGCGCGCCACATCGCCGGGCTGCTTCTCGGCTTCGATGAACGGGATGAGATAGGCGACGGCCTTCTTCATCACCCGCGCGGACTTCACAACCTGGGGCAAGAACATCTTGCCGGCGCCGAAGAGGTCCCCGACCACATTCATCCCGTCCATCAGCGGACCCTCGATCACCTCCAGCGGGCGGCCGCCACGCGCGGCGATCTGCTCGCGCAACTCCTCGGTGTCGGCCTCGACGAATTCGTCGATGCCCTTGACCAGCGCGTGGGTGATCCGCTCGCCAACCGGCAGGGTTCGCCATTGCGGTGCGGCAGCTTCCTCTTGCGCGGCAGCAATATTGAATCGCTGAGCGACCTCCAGGAGTCGATCGGTCGCGTCCGGCCGCCGGGCCAGAACCACGTCCTCGATCCGCTCACGCAAGTCGGGATCGATCTGGTCGTAGACAACCAGCGCACCGGCGTTGACGATCCCCATGTCCATCCCCGCACGGATCGCGTGGAAGAGGAAGACCGCGTGGATGGCCTCGCGCACCGGGTTGTTGCCGCGGAAGCTGAACGAGACATTGGAAACGCCCCCCGAGATCAGGACGCCCGGCAGGTTCTCCTTGATCCATTGCGTTGCCTCGATGAAGTCGATGCCGTAGCGCGCATGCTCCTCGATGCCCGTCGCCACCGCAAAAATGTTGGGGTCGATGATGATGTCTTCGGCAGGGAAGCCGACCTGCTCCGTCAGGACGTCATAGGCCCGCTTGCTGATCTCGCGGCGCCGCTCCAAGGTGTCGGCCTGACCCTGCTCGTCGAAGGCCATGACGACGATGGCCGCGCCGTACTTGCGGCACAACCTGGCCTGCGCGATGAACGCCGCCTCACCCTCCTTCATGGAGATCGAGTTGACGATCGGCTTGCCCTGAACGCACTTGAGGCCGGCCTCGATGACCTCCCACTTGGAGGAGTCGATCATCACGGGCACCACCGAGATGTCGGGTTCCGACGCAATGAGTTTCAGGAAGCGGTCCATGGCCGCTACCCCGTCGATCATGCCCTCGTCCATATTGATGTCGATCACCTGGGCCCCGGCCTCGACCTGCTGCCGCGCTACCGTAAGTGCCGCCGAATAGTCCTGCGCCTGAATGAGTTTGCGGAAGCGAGCCGACCCGGTGATATTGGTGCGCTCACCGACGTTGACAAAAAGGCTGTCGGCGGTGATGGTCAGCGGCTCCAAGCCCGACAGGCGCATGGCCGGTTCCTGCTGCGGCACGACGCGGGGGGCGAGCCCGTCGATGGCGGCGGCGATCGAGGCGATGTGTTCCGGGGTCGTTCCGCAGCACCCGCCGACGAGGTTGAGCAGGCCGGCCTGCGCGAACTCGGTCAGGGCGGCGGCCGTCTCGGCCGCGCTCTCGTCATACTCGCCGAAGGCATTGGGCAGTCCCGCATTCGGATAGCACGAGACAAAGGTGTCGGCCACGCGCGCAATCTCGGCGATGTAGGGGCGCATCTGCGCGGCGCCCAGGGCGCAGTTGAATCCGATGGCGATGGGGCGCACGTGCCGGATCGAGTGCCAGAAGGCCTGCGCGACCTGACCGGAGAGCGTGCGCCCCGACGCGTCCGTGATGGTGCCGGAGACGATGACCGGCCACCGTCGGCCGTGGTCCTCGAAGAGCGACTCGACGGCGAAGATGGCGGCCTTGGCATTGAGCGTGTCGAAGATCGTCTCGATGGCCAGGAGGTCGGCGCCGCCCTCGATGAGCCCCTCCGCCTGTTCGCGATAGGCCGTGACCAGCTCGTCATAGGTGACATTGCGGGCACCCGGGTCCGCGACATCGGGGGAGATCGATGCGGTCCGATTGGTGGGCCCGAGCGAGCCGATGACGAACCGTGGGGTGTCGGGGTCGGCGGCCAGCGCCGCATCGACCGCCTCTCGCGCCAGCCGCGCAGCTGCGACATTGAGTTCGCGGGCCAGATCGGCCATGCCATAGTCGGCCAGCGAAATGCGCTGGGCGTTGAAGGTGTTCGTCGAGATCAGGTGCGCCCCCGCCGCAAGGTACTGATCGTGGACCTCGCGGATCAGGTGTGGCTGCGTCAGCGACAAGAGGTCGTTGTTGCCGATCACATCACTGGGCCAGTCGGCGAACCGCGCGCCTCGGTAGTCGGCCTCCCCGAGCCGGTGGCGCTGCAGCATCGTCCCCATGGCCCCGTCGAGGATCAGGATGCGTTCACGCAATAGCTCGGTGAGGGCAGACGTCAGGTCCGGGCGGTACGGCATACCCAGAAGTATCCGCCACGCGCGCCCGGCGCTGTGCTCGATTTCCCTGCGGGGACGAGTACCGTCCACCGGGTGAGCACCCAACCGGCCCCCGAGCCCGCGCCCGGACTGAGGGTCGCGACCCTCGGCGGGGTGCCCGTCTACATCGGCAAGTCCTGGGGAATCCTCGCGGTGATCATCATCGCGCTCATCGGCCCCCAGCTCCAGGCCCGGCTGGGCGCTACCGCCTATCTGGTGGCGGCGGCATACGCACTCCTGCTCCTCCTGGCTGTCATGGTCCACGAGGCCGCGCACGCGATCGGCGCGCGCGCCTTCGGTTTTCCGGTCCATCGGGTCGTCGCCGACTTGTGGGGCGGGCATACGGCCCTGGACGTCAGCCGCTCCACGCCCGGCCGTAGCGCCGTCGTTGCGGTCGTGGGCCCCTTGGCCAACCTGCTCCTGAGTGCCCTGGGGTATGCCGTGGCCGCCATGCTGCCGGACGGCATCGCGCACGGCCTGGCCAATATCTTCGGCTTCCTCAATCTCATGCTCGCCCTCTTCAACCTGTTGCCCGGGCTGCCGCTCGACGGCGGTCAGCTCGTGGAGGCGGCCGCCTGGAAGCTCACCGGGGATCGCTATCGCGCCCGGGTGATCGCGGGTTATGGCGGCATCCTGGTCACCCTCGGGGTCCTGTACTGGTTCGTGGGGGCGCCCATGCTCCGCGGCGAGAAGCCGTCGCTGGGCTCGCTGGGGTGGGGTCTGCTGATCTGCTACTTCCTGTGGCAGGGCGCCCGCTCCGCGATCGCCTCGGGCCGGGTCGGCGGCGCTCTCGCCAGGGTGCGGATCCTCGATGTGCTCACCCCCGTCGCGCCCGTGCCGTATGACGCCCCGCTCACCCAGTTGCCGTCGGGGCTCGCCCCCGTCGCCGTGGATGCTGCCGGTATGCCCGTGGCCCTCCTGGACTTGGCGGCCCTGGAGTCGGTGCCGGCTCACGCCCGTGCCTTCACGCCGGTTTCGGCGGTCAGCCGCACGCAGCCGCCGGCCTGGGTGCTCGACATCGATCCGAATGCCTCGCTCACGGAGGTCCTCGGCCCCCTGCACGCCGTCGGGACCGGCCTGCTGGCGATCCGGCACCAGGGGCGGCTCGTGGGCGTGGTCACCGCGGAGCGAGTCAATGACGCCCTCGAACAGCGGCCGTAGGCTCTGGCCATGACGGCGATCGACGCGGACCTGCGCCGCGGGCCCTTCCGAGTGGGCGACCGAGTGCAACTGACCGACCCCAAGGGTCGCCTGCACACCATCACCTTGGAGGCCGGCAAGGAGTTCCACACCCACCGCGGATTCCTGCGGCACGACGACCTGCTCGGGCTCCCGGACGGATCGACGATCTCCAACACGGTTGGGATCGAATACCTGGCCATTCGGCCGTTGCTTGCCGACTATGTGATGTCCATGCCGCGCGGGGCGGCCGTGGTCTATCCCAAGGACGCGGGCCAGATCGTGATGATGGGGGACATCTTCCCCGGGGCGGTCGTCGTCGAGGCGGGCGTCGGCTCCGGTGCCCTGTCCATGTCCCTGCTGCGGGCCGTGGGGGAGAGCGGAAGGGTGCACTCCTTCGAACGGCGCGCCGACTTTGCGGTTATCGCTGCGGCCAACGCACGCGCCTTCTTCGGTGCCGACCACCCGGCATGGGAGGTCACCGTCGGTGACCTGGTGGAAACCCTGCCGGGCATGATCGACCCGGGAACGGTCGATCGGGTCGTGCTCGACATGCTGGCGCCGTGGGAGTGCCTCGATGTCGTTGCCGATGCCCTCATCCCTGGGGGTCTCCTGATCTGCTACGTCGCCACCGCCACGCAACTCTCGCGGGTCGCCGAGGCGATGCGCGGTCATGGTGGGTTCACCGAGCCCCATGCCTGGGAGTCGATGGTGCGCGACTGGCACCTCGAGGGCCTGGCGGTGCGACCCGTGCACCGGATGCACGGGCATACCGGCTTCTTGATCACCACCCGGCGACTCGCTCCGGGCGTCACGCCGCCGCTGCGCAAGCGCCGCCCCGGGCGCGGTTATGAGCCGGAACAGGCCCCGGATCAGCAGTGGTCGCCCGAAGAGTTGGGCGAGCGCGTCCCCAGCGACAAGCGGGTGCGGCGCACCGCGCGCTCGATCGGCGATCCGCCGCGTCTGTCCGAGCCAGCGCCGTAATGCTCACGTGATGGAAACCTCCCACCCAAGGCCCTAGGCGCGGGTTAAGGTCGCAGAACGCGACCGTCTCCGCGATGGAGGCGGCGTGACCCGTAGGGAGGTCGCCGTGAGCGAAGACATCACGCTCGAGCTACGTCGCCTGCGCTCGCAGATGGCCACCATGTCGGCCCAGAACGACCGGCTCGTGCGCACCCTGAAGGATGCGCGCGAACAGTTGGTCACCCTCAAGGCCGAAGTGGATCGGCTGGCCACACCGCCAGCCGCCTATGGCGTCATTCTCGAGGTGCACAAGGATGGCACCGCCGACATCCTCACCGGCGGGCGCAAGATGCACGTTGCGATCAGTCCGACCATCCCCGTCCACGACCTGCTCCCCGGCCGCGATGTGCGCCTGAACGAGGCCCTCAACATCGTCGCGGTCAGCGGTTTCGAACGGGTCGGCGAGATTGTGCTCGTCAAGGAGCTCCTGGAGCCCGATCGCGTCCTGGTCGTTGCCCACGCCGATGAGGAGCGGGTCTGCCGGCTCGCCGATTCCATCGAGCCGGGCACGGTCCGCGTCGGCGATGCCCTGCTCCTGGAGCCGCGCTCGGGGTTCGTCTTCGAACGCATTCCCAAGGCCGAGGTCGCCGACCTGGTGCTCGAGGAGGTGCCCGACATCTCGTATGAGGACATCGGGGGCCTGCGCGGGCAGATCGAGGCGATCCGCGACTCGGTGGAGTTGCCCTACCTCTACCCCGACCTCTTCACCGAGCACCAGCTCAAACCGCCCAAGGGCGTCTTGCTCTATGGCCCGCCCGGCTGCGGCAAGACGATGATCGCCAAGGCCGTCGCCGCGTCGCTGGCCCGCAAGGTTGCCGAAAAGGAAGGCAAGCCGCTGTCCAAGAGCTACTTCCTGAACATCAAGGGTCCGGAACTGCTCAATAAGTATGTCGGCGAGACCGAACGGCACATCCGCCTGATCTTCCACCGGGCCAGGGAGAAGTCCAACGACGGCACCCCGGTCGTGGTCTTCTTCGACGAGATGGACTCGCTCTTCCGCACCCGCGGCTCCGGGGTTTCCAGCGATGTCGAAACGACCATCGTGCCGCAGCTGCTCGCCGAGATCGACGGCGTCGAAGGCCTGGAGAATGTCATCGTCATCGGCGCAACCAACCGCGAAGACATGATCGATCCGGCGATCCTGCGCCCCGGACGCCTGGACGTGAAGATCAAGATCGAGCGACCGGACGCCGAATCCGCACGGGACATCTTCCGCAAGTACCTCACCCCCGACTTGCCGCTGCACGCCGACGATCTCGCCGAGAACGGGGGCTCTGCGCAGACCACCGTTGAGGCCATGATCGACGCGGCCGTGGCACGGATGTATTCGGAGCAGGAGGAGAACCGCTTCCTCGAGGTCACCTATTCGGGCGGCGACAAGGAAATCCTGTATTTCAAGGATTTCAACTCCGGGGCGATGGTCCAAAATGTCGTCGATCGGGCCAAGAAGAGCGCGATCAAGGACTTCTTGACCACCGGTCAGCGTGGCATCCGCATCGATCACCTGCTCTCGGCATGCATCGATGAGTTCAAGGAGAATGAGGACCTGCCCAACACGACCAACCCCGATGACTGGGCCCGGATCTCGGGCAAGAAGGGTGAGCGGATCATCTACGTGCGCACCCTGGTCGCCACCAAATCCGGCACCGAGCCCGGGCGCACCATCGACACGGTCAGCAACACCGGTCAGTACCTCTAGCCTCCTGCGGTGCTCTCACTCGCCCCGATGCCTGCTCGCCCGCGGCATGATGGAGCGATGACGACCTATTCAGGCACTGAGGAGTTCGCCGGCGCCCGCTTCATCAAGGCCAACTTCACGGGGGCGACCTTTCGATTTTCCGATGTCAGCGGTGTGAGGATGCGTGCCGTCGATGTGAACGGGCTCGACATCGACAGCCACGATCTCTTCTTCGGGACGCTGTATGTCAATGGGGTCGACGTGGTGCCCCTGGTCGAGGCCGAGCTCAACCGGCAGTTCCCGGGCCGCGAGTTGCAGAACGCGCAGACGCTCGACGGACTGCGCGAGGGTTGGCTGGCCGTGCAGTCCGCCTGGGAGACCACGGTGGCGGGTGCGCCTCCCGATGCCGTGCACGCCCACGTCGACGGCGAGTGGTCGCTGGCCCAGACCCTTCGGCACCTCATACTCGCCACCGACACCTGGCTCCGCGGTGCGATCCTGCGGGTGCCGCAGCCGTTTCACGAGATCGGACAGATCTTCACCGGAGCCGAAGACATGGGCTTCGACATGTCGATCTTCCGGGCCGATCCACCGGAGTTTTCGGAGATCCGCATCGTGCGTGCCGAGCGACAGCAGATGGTGACGGACTTCCTGGCCACGGCTACCCCTGAGCTCCTGTCGCAGGAGCGCGAGGCTCCGTGGGCCGGTGACGACTGGCGTCCCACAGTTGGTGACTGCATCCGCGTGATCCTGGAGGAGGAGTGGGCTCACCTGCGCTACATCCGGCGGGATCTCGCCCTCCTGGCGAGCGCCACGGCCGACTCGACCTAGGTCTCAGCGAGCGGCGGGGTCTCGGCGCCGTCACGTTCGTCGCGGTCCGCCCACTCGAGCAGCTGCGTCATGTCGTAGGGGGAATCGTCGATGGTGGCATGGAGATCACCGACCCGCGCGAAGCGGGCGGGCATCGAGGCGATCGTGAAGTCGTCCGGCTCGGCATCGCCGATCTCCGCCCAGGTCAGCGGGGCCGACACCGTCCCCAAACCGTTGCCTCGGACCGAATAGGCCGCGGCGATGGTGTGGTCGCGGGCGTTCTGGTTGTAGTCGATGAAGACAGCCGAGGGATCGCGATCCTTGCGCCACCAGGTGGTCGTCACGTCATCCGGCAGGCGCCGCTCCACCTCGCGGGCAAAAGCCAAGGCGGCCCGGCGCACGTCCTGGAACCCATGATCCGGGTGGATGCGTACATAGATATGCAAGCCCCGGCCCCCGGACGTCTTGGGATAGCCGTGCGCACCCAGCTCGGCGAGGAGCTCACGGCATACCTGCGCCGCGAGCCGGACCCGCGCAAAAGGGGCATCGGGCATCGGGTCTAGGTCGATGCGCCATTCGTCGGGCTTTTCGGTGTCGGCCCGCCGACTGTTCCACGGGTGGAACTCCACCGTGCTCATCTGCACCGCCCAGATCACGTCGGCGAGCTTGGTGACACACAACTCGTCGGCATGCAGCCCATACCGCGGGAAGTGCAACCGGACCGTCTCCACCCACGGCGGGGCGCCTCGGGGCAGTCGCTTCTGATGGACCTTCGGCCCGGCCACCCCGTCGGGGAAGCGGTGCAGCATGCACGGCCGCTCGCGCACGGCGCGCACGATCCCCGGCCCCACGCCCTGGTAGTACCGGGCCAAATCCAGCTTCGTCTCGCCGCGCGCGGTGAAGTATGGACGGTCTGGATTGGAGATCTTGACCTCGAGCCCGTCGATGTCCAGGAGCACCGGCTGCCCGAACTCGCCCCCGTGCGCCACGCCGGGGCTCAGCTGAACAGCGCGGGCTGGGGCGGCGCGTGCGTCGGGTCGACCCCGTCGAAGAGGGAGGAAATCGACTCACCGGCGTGGATACGACCGATGGCCTCGGCAAAGAGCCCGGCGACCGAGCGTACCTTCAGGGCGGGCCAGGCCGTCGCGGGCGGCGGCACCGTGTCGGTGGTGACCACTTGGCTGATCATCGGGTGGCCCTCCAGGCGCTCCACGGCCCGTCCCGTGAAGAGCCCGTGCGTGCACGCCACCGCGGCCTCCGTGCACCCGAAGTCCTTGAGTCGATCGAGAAGTTCGATGATCGAGCCGCCGGTGGCAATCTCGTCATCGAGCACGATCGCCCGCTTGCCCGCGACATCACCGACGATCATGTCGATGACGACGCGGTCGTCCGCCTTGCGCATCTTGGAGCCGGCGGCGACCGGCAGGCCGAGCAGCCGGGCGAACTGGGTCGCGGTCTTGGCATTGCCGAGATCGGGGGAGACCACCACGGTGTCGCTGAGGTCACTGTCCCGGAAATGATCCGCCAGCACGCCGATGGCCGTCAGGTGGTCGACGGGCACCGAGAAGAAGCCGTGCACCTGTGGGGCATGCAAGGTCATCGTCAGCACCCGGTGCGCCCCGGCGGCCACGATCATGTCGGCAACCAGCCGACCGCCCATGGAGATGCGCGAGGCGTCCTTCTTGTCCGAGCGGGCATACGCGAAGTGCGGCATCACGGCCGTGATCTGGGCCGCCGAGGCGCCCTTGGCGGCGTCGATCATGAGCAGCAGCTCCATGAGCGATTCCTGCGTGGGCGGCACGAGCGGGGCAATCAAGTAGACATCGCGCTGCCGGCAGTTGGCCCCGAGTTGCACCTGGAGACAGTCGTTGCTGAAGCGGGTGGTGGAGGAGGGGGACAGCGGGACACCCAGCGCCGAGCAAATCCGTTCGGCGAGGGAGCGGTGGCTCGATCCGGAGAACACCACGATTTCACGCATACGCCCTGGGGCTCCTCGATCGCGGGTCTGGCTTGGGGGTGGGTACAGCGTAACGCGCGGCGCAGCCCACATGGGCGGACCTCATAGGCTGCGCGGTATGGGTGTGCAGCGCGTCATGGGAATCGAGACCGAATACGGCATCTCGCTGACCGGCGCGCCCCACGCGAATCCGATGGTCTTGTCGGGGCAGGTCGTGACGGCATACGCGCAGGCCCACGGCGTCCGAGCCGCTCGGGGCTCGTGGGACTACGCCGACGAGGCGCCGCTGCGCGATGCGCGCGGCTTCGATATGGGCCGCGGGGTGGCCCATCCCTCCCAGCTCACCGATGAGTGGGGTAGCGACGACGACCCAACCCTCGCCAATGTCGTTCTGACCAACGGCGCGCGGCTGTATGTCGACCACGCCCACCCCGAATACAGCTCACCCGAGGTGACCACCCCCCGCGACGGCCTGATCTGGGACCGTGCCGGCGAGCTCGTCATGAGGGATGCGGTGCGCCGGCTCGCCGCCTCGCCACCGGGAATCAACCTCTATAAGAACAACACCGACGGCAAGGGGTCCTCTTACGGCACCCACGAGAACTACCTGATGAGCCGCACCACCCCCTTCGCGGACATCGTGGCGCACCTGACGCCCTTCTTCATCGCCCGAGCGGTTATGTGCGGATCGGGCCGGGTCGGCATCGGAGTGGACTCCCGCGTCCCCGGCTTTCAGCTCGCCCAGCGCAGCGACTTCTTCGAGGTGGAGGTCGGGCTAGAGACCACCCTGAAGCGTCCGATCATCAACACCCGCGACGAGCCGCACGCGACGGCGGACAAGTACCGGCGGCTGCACGTCATACTCGGCGATGCCAACCACTGCGATGTTGCGGGCCTGCTCAAGCTCGGCACCACCTCCTTGGTCCTGGAGCTCATCGAGGCTGGCGCGATCAGGGAGCGCCTCGCCGTGCGCAACCCGATCGCCACCCTCCAGGCCATTTCCCACGACCCGACCCTGCGCCAGCTCGTAGAGCTAGAGGACGGGCGGCGACTCACCGCGGTCCAGTTGCTGTGGCGCTATGTCGAGCTCGTCAGCGCGCACCTGGCCGCGACAGGGGAGGCCGACGAACCGCATACGGCGCAGGTCATGCACTGGTGGGTGCACGTCCTGACCGCCCTGGAGCGCGACCCGTCTAGTGCCGCCAAGGAGGTCGACTGGGTGGGCAAACTCGCGGTGCTGCAGGCATATCGAGACCGAGATGGCCTGGAGTGGAATTCCCCACAACTCAAGGCCATCGACATCCAGTGGTCCGATGTCCGAGACGACAAGGGGATCTTCAACAAGCTGCGGGCCGCCGGCCGATTCACCGAGTTGGTGACCGCGACAGAAGTCGCCGCGGCGGTGAGCGCACCACCCGAAGACACCCGGGCCTACTTCCGGGGCCGAGCGCTCGAGCGATTCGGCGACGATGTCGTCGCGGCCTCCTGGGACTCGCTCATCGTCGAGATCCCCGGGCAGCGGGCCCTACATCGCATCCCCATGATGGAGCCGCAGCGTGGCACCAAGGAACACGTTGGCGACCTGCTCGAGGCCAGCGCCGACATTGCGGATCTGATCGCGCGCCTGCGGGCCGACGGCGCGGCCTGAGCTTCTCCCGGTCCTGACCGCGTTCGCGAAGGCCCGTGACATAGGCTCGGGACCGGGACGAAAGGAGTTTGCCGATGGCAGGCCAGGAGCAGGTGCGAGCGACCCGCCGAGGTGGCGGCGATGAGGCACCCGAGGACGACGCGGGCCAGGTCAGCGTGCGCGCGGAGAAGCTCGACCACGATGTCGACAGCATCCTGGATGAGATCGACGGAGTGCTCGAATCCAACGCCGAGGAGTTCGTCAAGAGTTTCGTCCAGAAGGGCGGCCAGTGAGCGCAGCCGACGGCGGGCAGCTGCCCGGCGCCTATCGCACCGGCGGCAGCGCCTCGTTCACCGAGTTTGTCGGTGCGCACGCACCCGAGCTTTTGCCGTCCCGTCGCGCCCTTCCGACGCGCCCCCTAGAGGCCCCGCACGGGACGACCATCGTCACCCTGACCTATGACGGCGGGCTGATCATGGCCGGCGATCGCCGCGCGACCATGGGCAATATCATCGCCAACCGCGATATGGAGAAGGTCTTTGCGGCCGACGAGTACTCGGTCGTGGGGATCGCCGGCACCGCTGGGCTGGCCATCGAGTTGGTCAAGCTCTTCCAAGTCGAGCTGGAGCACTACGAAAAGATCGAGGGCACGTTGATGTCCCTGGAAGGCAAGGCCAACCGCCTCGCCACCATGATCCGCGGCAACCTCGGCATGGCCATGCAGGGTCTCAGCGTGGTCCCGGTGTTCGGTGGCTTCGACCCCGACGTGGGCCTCGGCCGGATCTTCTCGTATGACGTCACCGGCGGCTGCTACGAGGAACACGACCACCACAGCATCGGCTCCGGTTCGCTCTTTGCCCGCGGCTCGATGAAGAAGCGCTGGCACCCCGGCATGGCTGAGCAGGAGGCCATTGCGGTCGCCGTCGAAGCGCTCTATGACGCCGCCGACGACGACTCGGCGACCGGCGGACCGGACATCACCCGCCGAATCTGGCCCACCGTGGCCATCGTCGACAGTCACGGAGCGCGGTTCGCCGACGAGGATGCGGTGCGCGGGGCCGTCGATGCGGTCATCGTCGCGCGCACCGGAAACCCGGGAGGTGCCCGATGAGCCAGCCGGCGTTCTATGTCTCGCCCGAGCAGGTCATGAAGGACCGTGCCGATTTCGCCCGCAAGGGCATCGCTCGGGGCCGCTCCGTGATCGTCTTGGGCTACGACCACGGCATCGCGTTCGTGGCCGAGAACCGCTCCCGCGCCCTGCACAAGGTCTCGGAGATCTATGACCGAATCGGCTTTGCCGCCGTCGGCAAATACAACGAATTCGAGAACCTGCGGGTGGCGGGGATCCGCTACGCCGACCTGCGTGGGTACTCCTACGATCGCTCCGATGTCACCGCCCGTGGCCTCGCCAACGCCTACGCCCAAACCCTGGGCACCGTCTTCATCCAGGAATCGAAGCCCTACGAGGTCGAGATCGTGGTCGCCGAGGTCGGCGCCGACTCCGACCGGGACCAGATCTATCGGTTGATGTATGACGGGTCCGTCGCCGACGAGATCGGTTTCGTGGCCATGGGGGGCGCCGCCGAGCCCCTCGAGACCGGCCTCAAGGAGCGCTGGCGTCCGGGGATGTCGCTGGCGCAGGCCCTCCAACTCGCCGTCGACCTGCTGCGCACCGACCCGGCCGGTGGGGCGCCACGCGTGCTGGAGCCGACGTCTCTGGAGGTCGCGGTCCTGGACCGGAACCGGCCGCGGCGGACCTTCCGCAGGATCACCGGCGCAGCCTTGTCCAGTCTGTTGAGCACCGACGATCCCACCGATGATGCGCCGGCGCCGGACCCGCAGGCGGCCGGCAGCGCGGACAGCCCCCGGCATACCTCCACCAATCCGCAAACCCAGCGACCCAGCGCGGACCCGCACCCGGACGGCGTCTGAGCGGCACCCACCATGCGCCGACGTATCTATGGGATCGAGACCGAGTTCGGCATCACCTGTGTCGATCAGGGCCAGCGGACCCTGACCCCCGATGAGGTGGCGCGCTACCTCTTCCGCAAGGTCGTCTCGTGGGGCCGCTCCTCGAATGTCTTCTTGAGCAATGGTTCTCGGCTCTATCTCGATGTGGGGTCGCATCCGGAGTACGCCACGGCCGAGTGCGACGATCTGCTGGACCTGGTCGCGCACGACAAGGCCGGCGAGCGCATCCTCAACGATCTGGTGCTCGATGCGACCGAGCGACTTGCCGAGGACGGCATCGCCGGCGACATCTACGTCTTCAAGAACAACACGGATTCGGCTGGCAACTCCTACGGCTGCCACGAGAACTACCTGATCGGGCGCGGCGGCGAGTTTCACGACTTCTCCGAGGTGCTCATTCCGTTCCTGGTGAGTCGGCAACTCATCGCCGGAGCGGGCAAGGTCATCCCGACCCCGAAGGGCGCCACCTTTTCGCTGAGCCAGCGGGCCGAGCACATCTGGGAGGGCGTCTCGTCCGCGACGACCCGCTCGCGGCCGATCATCAACACCCGCGACGAGCCGCACGCGGACGCCGAGCACTACCGGCGCCTGCACGTCATCGTCGGCGACTCGAATATGAGCGAGACGACGACTCTGCTCAAGGTCGGATCCTGCGATCTGGTGCTGCGGATGATCGAGGAAGGCGCCACCCTGCGGGATCTGACGCTGGACAATGCGATTCGCGCGATCCGCGACATCTCCTTCGACTTGACCGGCCGCAAGACCGTCAAACTGGCGAATGGGAAGAGCCTCAGCGGACTCGACATCCAGAGCGAATTCCTCACCAAGGCAAAGGACTTCGTCGCGGAGCGCGGATACGACGAGCCGGTGACCAAGTCGGTTCTCGACCTGTGGGAGCGCACCCTGCTTGCCGTCGAGTCGGGCGATCATCGCGGCATCGAGACCGAGATCGACTGGGCCATCAAGCACCGGCTGATGACCTCTTATGCCGCCAAGAACGACCTGACCTTCGATCATCCGCGCATCGCGCAGCTCGACCTCGCCTATCACGACGTCGACCCGCGACGCGGACTGTTCGGATTGCTGCAGCGCCGGGGTCTGGCGGCCAGGGTCGTCACCGACGACCTGATCGAGAGCGCCAAGGACACACCGCCGCAGACCACTCGCGCCAAGCTGCGGGGCGACTTCATCCGGGTGGCCAAGGAGGCGCGCCGGGACTACACGGTCGACTGGGTGCACCTGAAGCTGAACGATCAGGCGCAGCGCACAGTGCTCTGCAAGGACCCCTTCGTCAGCGTGGATCCTCGGGTCGAACGACTCATCGACGGGATGGCCGCGGGGGCGCCGCCGCTGCCCTGAGGGGCGCGTTCACGGCATACCCACAGCTAGCGGGGAACTCGGGCACCCGCGCAGCGGGTTAGGGTTGATGATCACCCCTTCGATGAAAGCTGCTTCGTCGTGTCTACTGCCCGCCGTCCCGCCCGTACCGTCACCGCGCTGACCGCCGCTGGTGCCTTGGCCCTGGGCCTGTCCGCCTGCGGATCCGGTGACACCACGCCCTCATCCTCACCCAGCTCTTCCGGCTCGGCCTCCGCAAGCGGATCGCCGGCAACCGCCGTGACCACGAGCAAGATCGCCGATGTCAAGGTCAGTGGCGGGGACGAGAAGTCCGCTCCGAAGATCGAGATGGAGACCCCCTTTGGGGTGGGCGAATTCGCGGTGCAGGTGCTCACCGAGGGCACCGGCGCCGCAACGACCGATCAGAGCATCGCCATCATCGACTACGCCCTGGTCAATGGCACCAGCGGCGCCTCGATCGATGAGATCTACACCAGCAACCCGACCGGCTTCGATGTCGGCGACAGCACGCTCATCAGCGGTTTGCGCAAGGCGCTGACCGGGGTCAAGAAGGGCTCCCGGGTCATCGCGGCGTTGCCCCCCGCCGACGCCTTCGGACCCCAGGGCAACACCCAGATCGGCGTCGCGGGCACCGACACCGTGGTCTTCGTCTTCGACGTGCGGGACCTGGCGACCAAACTCGGGCAGGCCGAGGGCACCGCCCTTCCGGCCAAGTCCGGCCACCCCACCGTGAACTGGACCAAGGGAACCCCGGCCACCTTCACGATGCCGACCGGCAAGGCGCCGACGGAGCTGGTGATCCAGCCCCTGATCGAGGGCAAGGGCGCCAAGGTCGAGCAGGGCGACACCGCCGTCGTGACCTACACCGGTGCGCTGTGGCGCAATGGGCAGGTCTTCGACTCGAGCTTCAAGCAGGGACCCACCGCCTCGTTCAGCTTCCCGGTCGGTGGCCAGAAGGTCATCCCGGGTTGGGACAAGGGCGTCGAGGGCCAGCGCGTCGGCTCCCGCCTGCTGCTCATCGTGCCGCCGAGCGACGGATATGGCACGGCCGGGCAGGGCGAGATCAAGGGCGACGACACCATGG
Source organism: uncultured Nostocoides sp. (assembly GCA_937858995.1). Classification (GTDB taxonomy): domain Bacteria; phylum Actinomycetota; class Actinomycetes; order Actinomycetales; family Dermatophilaceae; genus Nostocoides_A. The sequence continues at coordinate 11,923 of CALLZC010000070.1, read as the reverse complement.
TCTTCGTCGTCGACATCCTGGCCAAGTACTGACGCGCCCACCACGCACCCGAACGAGCAAGGGAGACACCATGTCCTTCGACCCCACAACGCAGCGCCCGGAGATTGACTTCCCGGAGGGCGCCCCACCGGCTGACCTGATCATCGAGGACGTGTGGGAAGGATCCGGCGCCGCCGCGCAGCCGGGCAACACGGTCAGCGCGCACTATCTCGGAGTCGCACACTCCACGGGCGAGGAGTTCGACGCCTCCTGGAACCGCGGCGCCCCGCTCGACTTCCGCCTCGGCGTGGGTCAGGTCATTGCCGGCTGGGACCGTGGCATCGAGGGGATGAAGGTCGGGGGTCGGCGCAAGCTCACCATCCCGCCGCACCTGGCCTATGGCGATCGCGGCGCCGGCGGCGCCATCAAGCCGGGGGAGACGTTGATCTTCGTCGTCGACCTGGTCAGCGTGCGCTGAGGCCCGCCGCAAACCGGCCGGCTGCGGCCTGAGCCACGAAATACTCCGCATCCTGGGCGAGCGCGCGTCCCATGCTGGACAGCGGTACCGGGCACGCCTGCAGCGCCGCGAATAGGCCGCTGGTCTCCTGCGTCACCAAGCGCACATCTCCGCGCGCCTCGGCCACGAGCTGGCGTGCCTGCTGAGCCACCAAGGCACCGAAGTCGCCGGGCAGGTCCGGCAGCACCAGGGTCGCCTCGGCGAGCACGATCCGGCCGTATGCGGTGCGGCTGTGGTGGGAGATCCCGTAGTGCCGTTCGCGCGGATCGGCCGCGCTGATCCGCAGCGCGCCCACGCCTCGCCCACCGAGGACGTCCACCGCGTTGAGCGCCTCACCGGCGGCGATCCCCGTGAAACCGAAGGGCGTCCCGGTGCCCACATTGCCGGGCCCTTGAATCACCACGGCCAGGTCCGCTCCGAGGACATGCCGGGCCGCGAGCAGGCCCGAGTGCAGGGTGACCGCCTCGTGGTCGCCGCCGAAGGACTGACCGACGGTGATCGAGGCGGCCAGCCACCCCAGATCGCGCAGCCTTGCCAGGGTCATCGAGAAGGCTGCCGGCAGCGCCCCGCCATCGGTATGCAGATAGACCACCCGGGCGCCGGGGTTGACGTGGCGGACCCCGACGAGAATCGGTGCCAGGGCGGAGTGCACATCCCCCACCAGCACAGGCATACCCTCCAGCTCGCCAGCCGCGGCGGGCCCGGAAGCCAGCGCCGCGTGGTGTGGGCTGTCCTGTTCGTCGATCGCCAGCGCCACATACTGCTGGGGGGTGTAGCGCGCCTTGACGATATGCCCGGGACCGCCCGGCGGGTCCGGGGGCAGCCGGTCCGGCGCGGCAATCACAAAGGCCAGCCCGCCGGTCCCGAGCCCGAGTTCCAGGGCACCGGTCGAGAGCAGCACCCGGTCACCCTGGCTCAGCTCACCCACCAGGTCCAGATACGCCAGGGCCCGGACGGAGCCGGGCTCCGGCCGGTCCGCGCTGGGGGTGAGCTCCACGTCATACTCCACCGCTCGGCCCCACGCGCGACGGCGAGCGGTGACTGTGCCGACGCGCCAGTGACTCACGAGAGGCCAGGGTAGTCGGCGCTCGGGTAGCGTCGCACTCGATGCCTACACCCACGAATCCGGCCGCCAAGACCGAGCGGCTGATGAACCTGGTGATGACGCTGCTCTATACGCGGCGGCCGCTCTCGCGCGCCCGAATCCGCGAGACCGTCGAGCAATACCGCCTGGCCGCCAGCGATGAGGCCTTCGAGCGGATGTTCGAGCGCGACAAGGACGAATTGCGCGAGCTGGGGATCCCCCTGGTCACGGAGGAAATCAGTGCCGGCTGGGAGGACGAGCCGGGATATCGGATCCATCAGCGCGACTACGCCCTGCCGCAGATCAGTTTCGACTCCGACGAACTGGCGGTCCTGGGCCTGGCCGCCCGGGCCTGGTCGCACGCGACACTTGCCGGGCCAGCCGCCACCGCACTACGCAAGTTGCGGGCCAGTGGGGTCGAGCCGGATGACGAGGCATTGGCCTTCGTCGAGGCCCGGCTCGGGACCAGCGAACCCGCCTTCGGTCCGTTGCTGGAGGCGCTGCTGGCCGAGGTCCCGGTGCGCTTTGAGTATGCCCGCCCCGGCGGCCCGGGCTCCCAGCGCGAGGTGCAGCCATGGGGCCTGACCTCGCAGTCCGGGCACTGGTATCTGACCGGCTTCGACACCGGGCGCGGCGAGCCGCGGGTCTTTCGGCTCTCTCGCATCGCTGGCTCCGTCACCCGCGCCGGAAAGCCCGGGTCGTATGCGGTCCCCGCCGACCACGATCCGGTCACCATGATCCGGCGCCGCCGCACCGGTGCCCCGCTGACTCTGGCCCGCCTGCGCGTGCGTGCCGAGGCCGGTAATGCCCTGCGCCGCAGAGGAATCGTCACCCCTGGGGAAGAGGGCTGGCACGTTTTGGAGCTGCCCTTCGGGGAAGCGCGAGACCTCGCGCACGAACTGGCGTCCTATGGCCGAAGCGTTGTGGTCGAGGAGCCACCAGAGGTCCGTAAGGCGCTGATCGCCATCCTGCGGGCCACCGGCACCGCCCACGAAGAGGTGGTCGCATGATGGTTGAGGGTGCAGCGACCCGGCTCGCCCGGCTCTTGTCGATCGTGCCGTGGCTGGTCAACCGACAGGGCATCGATATTGCGCAGGCGGCTCGCGAATTGGGGGTGGGGGAGACGCAGTTGCGCGAGGATCTGGGGCTGCTTTTCATGTGCGGTTACGGCCCGATGACCGATGAGCTGATCGACGTCTCCACCGAAGGCGGCCGGATCGTCATTTCCAATGCCGACACCATCGCCCGGCCACTGCGCCTCTCGCGAGCCGAGGCGCTGGCTCTCATGGTCGGGCTGCGTGCGCTCCTGGGCGCCGAGGGCGTGACGGACTCGACGGTCATCGAGCGCGCCCTGGCCAAGCTCGACGAGGCCACCGCAAGCAGCCTTGACGCATCCCTGACCCGGGTCGGCGCCGTTTTGGATGACGACTCCGCCGAACAGGTCCGCGAGCTCGTCAGCGAAGCCCTGCGCCGAGGCCGGCGGCTGCATCTGCGCTATCTGGTGCCCGCCCGCGATGAGAGCACCGAGCGGGATGTCGACCCCATGCGACTGGTGAGCCTCGACGGCCGCTGGTATCTCGAGGGCTGGTGTCATCGCGCCGAGGACACCCGCCTTTTCCGCCTCGATCGGATCGAGCAGGCCACGGTGCTCGAGACCGACGGCACACCGCCACAGGGCGCCACCACGCGAGACCTGTCGGCCGGGACCTTCGTCGCGGGCACCAGCGATCCCATCGTCACCCTGCGACTGGGATCGGGCTGGGAATGGGTGGGGGAGTACTACCCGATCGAGACTTCCACCACCAGCAACGGGGCCACCGAGGTCACGCTGCGGGTCGGCGAGACCGACTGGGTGCGCCGCCTGGCGTTGCGCTCGGGCGCGGGCGTGGTCGTCGTGGATCCTCCCGAGCTGGCGGCCCAGGTGCGGCGGGACGCGCGGGGCGCGCTCACGGCATACGGACTCGAGGGCTGAGGGATGCCATGGTGGGCCTGGATCGCGGCCTTCGGGGTCATCCTGGGCGCCGGGGGATGGTGGCTGTGGGTGCAGGCGCGCGCGGCGTGGGCTTCGGCAACCCGGCTGGGGCAGCAATTGGCACAGACCTCGGATCAACTCACCCATCTGGAGCCGGGAGCATCGCGAATACTCGATGAGGAGCCGCAGCTCGCGGTCTTTACCTCGCCGTACCAAGCCCACAAGGAACGCACAGAGATTCGTGAGACGTTGCAGTCCCAGCGGCGCTCACGTCGCGAGGCGACGTTGCCCGCGTGGCTGCGGCGTTAAGGTAGTAATCCAGAAGTCAACGTCGGAAAGGCGTGTCATGCCCAATCTAGGTCCCACCGAGCTGATCATCATCGCTGTGGTGATCGTCTTGCTCTTCGGGTGGAAGCGCCTGCCGGATGCCGCCCGCTCGCTCGGCCGCTCGGCGCGTGTCTTCAAGTCCGAGGTCAACGAGATGAAGATCGAGGACGAGCAGCGCAAGCGCGCCGATGACTCAAAAGCCACCGGATCCGCGATCACCGATGACACCACCCCGCGGACCGACAACCAGTCCGGCCCGACGCTCTGATCGTGGCCGTGGCTTTCCCGGGACGCACCAAGCGAGTGAGTCGCAAGGGCAACCCCGAGGGGCGGATGTCCCTCATCGACCACCTCATCGAGTTCCGGCAACGAATTATCAAGGCCGTTTTCGCGCTGGTCGTGTGCTCGATCCTCGGCTGGTTCCTCTATGACTGGGTCTATGCTCACCTGACCGCCCCGATGAATGCCGTGGCCGCGCAACGGGGTATCGAGGCCGACAAGGTCGCGCTCAACTTCAACGGGCTGACCACGGCCTTCAGCAACCGGATCAATCTGTCCATCTGGATGGGCCTGATTCTCTCGAGCCCGGTCGCCATCTATCAGGCCTGGGCCTATCTGGTCCCGGCCCTGACCCGGCGCGAGAAGCGGATCTCCCTCGCTTTTGCCGCGGTGACCATCCCACTCTTCCTGTCCGGGTGTGCCTTCGGCTTCTGGGTGCTGCCCAAGGCGGTCGAGATCCTGCTCGGATTCACGCCGCTGACTGCCTATAACCTGCCGGAGGCGGCGCTCTACTTCCGCTTCGTGACCCGGCTGGTGCTCGTCTTCGGCTTCACCTGGGTGATGCCGGTGGCCCTGGTCGGGATGATCTTTGCCGGCATCATCCCGGGCCATAGCCTGCTTCGGCAGTGGCGCCCGGCCCTGGTCGTCATCTTCGTGATCGCGGCGATCGTCACCCCCACCCCGGATGCCTACACGATGTTCTTCCTCGCGGCGCCGCTGGTCGTCTTGTATTTCGTGGCCGCGCTGATCGGGCTGTGGATCGGCAAGCGGCGCGCCGCGGCAGCACCCGAGTGGACGAAACTCCCCGACGATCGCGCCTCCGCCCTATAGCCTGACGCCTGTGACCGAGGCCGACGACCGACGGATCGGCCTGGTAGCCAATCCACGGGCCGCGGCTGGCGGCTCAGCCGCCGCCCTGCGCACTCTCGCCGCCGATCTGCGATCCCACGGTCTGCGTGTCGTCGACCTGTCGGCGGGCACGGCCGGAGCGGCACTGGCGCGCGCCGAGCACGCGGTGCGCGAGGGGTCGATCGATGTCCTGGCCGTCGCTGGTGGCGACGGGATGGCGCACTTGGGCGTCAACGCCTGCGCAGGCACCGACATCCCCCTGGCCATCATCGCCCTCGGCACGGGCAATGACATCGCTGCCGGCCTGGGGCTACCGATTCGTGACCAGGCCGCGAGCCTCGCCATGATCGCCGCCGGACGCACGCGCCGGATCGACGCCGGTCGCGTGGCCGACGTCGGGCACCGCTCGTGGTTCGCCGGAACGCTGTATGCCGGGTTCGACGCCGTCGTCAACGCCCGCGCCAACACCTGGTCCTGGCCCCGCGGGCAGGCCCGCTATAACCTGGCCGTGCTCCGGGAGCTGCCGTTTTTTGCGCCCATCCCCTATGTGGTCACCGTCGACGAGACCCGGGTCGAGACGGAGGCCATGCTGGTCATCATTGCCAACGCGCCGTCATATGGCGGGGGAATGCGGGTGACCCCCAGCGCCCTGATGGATGACGGTCGACTGGATGTGTTGATCTTGGAGCGGGTGGGGCGCGCCGAGTTCCTGCGTGTCTTCCCCCGGGTCTTCGCCGGGACACATGTGGACCATCCGGCGGTGCGGATCCTCTCCGGGTGCAGCATTCGCCTTGAGGCGAGCGGCATCCGGTCGTATGCCGACGGCGAACCCTTCCACCCCGTGCCCCTCACCGCCCAGGTCGTCCCGCGTGCCCTGCGCGTTGTCGTCCCTGAACCGGGTGCGCCATGAGCGAGCTCACGGACTTCGCTGCGGGACTTGACTTTCCGCTCGACCCCTTCCAGGAGGAGGCGTGTGCTGCGGTGGCGGCCGGCAAGGGGGTTCTCGTCGCGGCCCCCACCGGTGCAGGCAAGACGGTCGTTGGCGAATTCGCCGTCGCCTTGGCCCTCGCCCGGGGCCGCAAGGCGTTCTACACCACCCCCATCAAGGCCCTGTCGAATCAGAAGTACACCGATCTCGTGGCGGTCCACGGGATCGAGAATGTCGGCCTGCTCACCGGCGACAGCTCGATCAACGGCGAGGCGCCCGTGGTCGTGATGACCACCGAGGTGCTGCGCAACATGATGTATGCCGGCTCGCCCGCCCTGCGCGGACTCGGCTTCGTCATCATGGACGAGGTGCACTATCTTGCCGATCGGATGCGCGGCGCCGTCTGGGAGGAGGTCATCATTCACCTCCCGGCGTCGGTGCAGCTGATCTCGCTCTCCGCGACCGTCAGCAACGCCGAAGAATTCGGCGAGTGGCTCGAACAGGTGCGCGGCAACCACGAGGTGATCGTCTCCGAGCATCGGCCCGTCCCGCTGTGGCAACACATGCAGGTCGGATCCCGGATGTTCGACCTCTTTGCCGACTCGACGGCCGGCCCGCGCAGCGACGGGGGCATTCCCCGCCTGAACCCGCACCTGACCGAGGCGATCCGGCAGGCCGAGCAACGTGGCTATGCCGAGGCGGCCGCGCGATGGGGCGCTCGCGGTCGGGGTGGGGATCCGGATCGGCGTCACCGCCCCGAAGTCGCCGTGCGGACCGCCGGGGGAAACGCCTCGCGAACCGAGATCATCCGCGAGCTGGACCGGGCCGGACTACTACCAGCCATCACCTTCATCTTTAGTCGGGCGGGCTGCGAGGGCGCCGTCGGGCAGCTGCTGGGGAGTCACGTGCGACTCATCAGCGAGGCGGACGGCGAGCGCAACCGCCGGCTGGTGGAGGAGCGGACCACCGGTTTGGCTGAGGAAGACCTCGCCGTCTTGGGCTATTGGGACTTCGTCGAAGGGATTTCCCGGGGATTCGCGTCCCACCATGCCGGCATGCTCCCGACTTTTCGGGAGATCGTGGAGGAGCTCTTCACTGCCGGGGCGATCCGGGCGGTCTTTGCCACGGAGACGCTCGCCCTCGGGATCAACATGCCGGCGCGGACCGTGGTGCTCGAGAAGCTCGTGAAGTTTAACGGTGAGGCGCACGTCGACCTCTCACCTGCGGAGTTCACTCAGCTGACGGGGCGGGCCGGGCGGCGCGGCATCGATGTCGAGGGTCATGCGCTGGTCATCTGGCGGCGTGGCCTAGACCCGGTGTATGTCGCCGGGCTGGCCTCCGCCCGGACCTTCCCGCTGCGCTCGAGCTTCCGCCCGTCCTACAACATGGCCGTCAACCTGGTGGCGCACGTGGGCCGTTCGCGAGCGGTCGAGGTGCTCAAGACTTCCTTCGCACAGTTCCAGGCGGACCGGTCGGTTGTGGGAATGGTGCGTGAGGGCAAGGAGCGTGAGCTGGCTCTCCAGGGCTATGCGGAGGCGATTCACTGCCATCTCGGTGACTTCCGCGACTATGCCGCGATCCGCCACCGCCTCACCCAGCTGGAGAAGGACGGCGCCAAGGCGCGCTCCGCAGCGCGCAAGGCCCAGGCCGCCGTGTCGCTGGAGTCCTTGCGGCTCGGCGACATCATCCGCATCCCGGCCGGGCGGCGCGCGGGCCTGGCCGTGGTCATCGAGCCGGCCCGCAGTTTTCGGGGTCAGACGTCGCTGCCGACCGTGCTCACCCAGGAGAAGCAGGTCAAGGTGTTGACCCTCGCCGATGTCCCGGAGCCCGTCGCCGCGCAGGGGTCACTGACCGTGCCGCGTCATTTCAACCCCAAGTCCCCGAAAGCCCGCCGCGATCTCGCCACGACCCTGCGCATCAAGGCGGCCGGGCGTGCCGGCGAGGACGCACCGGGGTCCATCCCGCGCGACGCCGACGACGAGGACGCCCAGGTGAGTTCGCTGCGCCGAGCGCTGCGGGCCCACCCGTGCCATGCGTGCCCAGACCGCGAAGAGCACGCGCGCTGGTCAGATCGCTGGTGGCGACTGCGCCGGGAGAGCGATGGCCTGCAGCGCAAGGTCGCGGCCCGCACCAACACGGTGGCCAAGTCGTTCGAGCGCATATGTGGCCTCCTGACAGACATCGGCTATCTGGCCGATGGCGCTCAGAAGCTGACGCCGGATGGTGAGCGGCTGCGCCGGCTCTATTCGGATCGTGACCTGCTCACTGCCGAATGCCTGCGGCACGGGGTATGGAAGCGGCTGGACAAGGCCGAGCTGGCCGCCTGTGTGTCGATGCTCGTCAACGAGCCGCGTTTCGGCGAGGCCGACCCCCAACCGCGCTTCCCCACGGAGGAGGTCGCCGAGGCGGCCAACCGGATGGTGCGCATCTGGTCCGACATCGAGGAACGCGAACATGCTGCCGGGTTACCCCTGACCCCGGTCCCCGATGCCGGACTGGCCTGGGCAGTGCATCGCTGGGCCAGCGGCCAGCGGCTCGAGGTCGTGTTGAAGGATCTCGACCTGGCGGCGGGTGACTTCGTGCGCCGCTGCAAGCAGGTCGTCGATCTGCTGGGGCAGATTGCCGACGCGGCCCCGGAGCCACATGTGCGTTCGGTGGCGCGCGGCGCGATGCAGTCGGTGCTGCGTGGCGTGGTGGCGGCCGACCGGCTGGACTGAGCGCCCCGAGACCCTTTAGCTCAGGTTGAGCTTGATGACCCGGTTGCCCCAGGTGTCGGAGAGGTAGGCGGTGCCGGAGCCTGCGAAGATCAGTTGGAAGGGACCGACGAACTCACTGGTGCCGGCGGACGAGCCGGTCACCTCCTGCTGCAGGACACCCGAGGCCGTCATCTGCACCAGGCGCTGGTTGGCGGTGTCCGCGACCCAGATCGAACCATCGGGCGCCGCGGTGACCCCCCAGGGAGCGTTGAAGGCCTTGGTCGCGGCGCCGGATGGCTTCAGTATCGGGGCGCGCCATTCACCACCCTGGTAGGACTGGATCCGGCTGTTCTTGGTGTCTGCCACCCAGATGGTGCCGTCGGCGGCGACCGAAATCCCGGTCGGCATGTCGAACTGCCCGACTCCGGTGCCCTTGGTTCCCAGAGCCCGCAGGAAGGTCGCCTTCTTGGCTGCGACATCCACCCGGAACTGCTGGACGCGCCCGTTGCCCGAGTCGGCGACCCACAGCGTGCCGTCCGGGGCGAAGGTCATGCCCTGCGGGAAGGTGAAGTCGCCCGGGGTGGCCGAGCGTTTGCCCCAAACGAAGAGTTCCTTGGTGCCGCCGTTGGAGAAGACCTTGATCTCGTGGCTCTCACGGTTGGCGACGAAGACGTGGTTGGTTCCGGGCTGCACGGCCACCGCCCACTGGAAGTTGAGCGCTCCCACCTCGCCGCGAATGCCGCGCTTGCCCCAGGTCGTGATCGCTCCGGCAGGCAGCGCCCGCCGCACGATGCGCTGGTTCCACCAGTCGCTGACAAAAATCCGCCCGCCGGTGTCGAGGGCGATGCCTCGGGGGCTGTTCGCCCCGGTCTTGGGCGCGGACTTGCCGAACATCCGACGCAGCAGCGTGCCGCCGCTGGCGGTGACCTTGAACTCCTTGAGCGAGTAGTCCCATTCGTCCGCGACCAGGAGCTTTCCGTCCGGGGTGACCTCGATGCCCCGCGCATCGACGAAGGTGTTCGAGGTGGGGGAGCCGATCGCATACAGCGCGTTCCCGGTGGTCGCGGAGAAGGCTTGCACCCGGCGGTTGCCGTCGTCGGTGACGAAGATGATCTTGCCGTCCCGGGTGACCGTGACACCGCGGGGGTCGCCCTTGAACTGCCCGAGCGCCGAGCCCTCGGTCCCAAAGCGGAACTTGACGGCACCACTCTTGGTGTAGGCGATCACCTCACGGGCGCGCGCGTTGACGACATACACATCGCCATTGGTCTTGTTGACCTCGATCTGTCGCGGCTGGTTGAAGCCGCTGGCGAAGACCCGCAGGAAGCCACCGTCCTTGGTGAAGACCTGCACCCGATCGGCGTCGATGGTGTAGACGACCTCGGTGGTGTTGCCGGCGGCATCGAGACCCGGGCCGAGCGCGACCCCATAGACGGCAGTGAACTGGCCCGGAGCCGTGCCCTTGACGCCCCACTTCTTGAGTGTGGTCTGCAGCGTCGGGTCGTACTTGACGACCCGGTTGTTCGGGGTGTCGGCCACATACACATTGCCCGTGGTGTCCACGGCCAAGGCCCGGGCCGCCGCGAGCTCCCCATCGCCGTCGCCCTTGACCCCGCCCGGGGTGGTCTTGTCGATCACCCCGGTGGCGCGCACCACCCGCTCGATGCGGTAGCGGCCCGGGTCGACGACGTAGTAGTAGGCATTGGTGGTCGTGACATCCACGGGGTACATGGACGCGAAGGCGCCCCCGAGGACGGTGCCGGCGAAGCTCGCGCCCGCCTTGCTCGCCGTGGCCGGAGCGGTCGCAGCGAGCGAGCCGGTGAGCACCACGACTCCCAGGCCAGCAAGCATGGCGCGGCGCAATTGTGCGGTCATGGTGACGATTTCCCCTAGCCCATCGGAAGCAGAACGTGCGTCATCGATGGTGCCACGAGTCGCGGCAGAATGCCGCATCGCGTCCTAGTCGCCACCTAGCCCCAGCGCGTCGATCACGCGATTCATCGGGGAGGTGAGGCCATAGGTCGACGCGAGCCGCGACATGGCGCTCAGATCGGCGATGTGCGCGGGCAGCGCGCCGTCCACGTCCGCCACCGGGGCATCGAGGGCCACCCGCACCACGAGTGGGGCGACATCGAGGTATGCCGCGCCGGCCTCGAGATTGCGCCGTTGGGCCCCCTTGATGGCCGGGTCGCCGCCGTCGATCGCCGCGCGCAGGGCAACGAGCGAGCCGTATGCAGTGATCAGCTTCGCCGCGGTCTTCTCGCCGACGCCGGCGACCCCCGGCAGCCCGTCGCTGGTGTCGCCGCGCAATGCGGCCATGTCCGCGTACTGATCACCCGTTGCCACGCCGTACTTCTCGGCCAGGAAGGCCTGATCGACGAGGTCGGGGTTTCGCACACCCCCGCGCGCGGTATAAAGGACGCGCACCGAGGCGGCATCGTCGACCAGCTGGAAGAGGTCGCGATCGCCGGTGACGACATCGATGGGCAGCGCTCCCTTGTGGCGCGCGACCAGGGTGCCGATGACGTCGTCGGCCTCGAAGCCGTCGGCGCCGAGGCGCGCGATGCCGAGAGCTGCCAGCGCTTCTTCGATGATGGGCACCTGAACCGATAGGGCGTCCGGGACCTCCTCCTCGACGGTGCCCGCGTCGGCGACGCGGTGACTCTTGTAGCTCGGGATCGCATCGACCCGGAACTGTGGACGCCAGTCATTGTCCCAACACGCGATCAGCCGGGTGGGCTGGTGATCGCGCACCAGCGTCGCGATGAAGTCGAGGAAGCCGCGCACGGCATTCGTGGGGGTGATCGAGTCGTCCGCCCGGTCATCGGGCACGCCGAAGAAGGCGCGAAAATACAGGCTCGCGGAGTCCAAGAGCATCAGGCGTGGCTCGGTCATAACGGTCATCATGCCGCCTCCGTGGCCGGGTCAGTGGACACTCAATTGCGATTCCGGCGTCGGGCCGCAAAGCTTGTGCCCGTGGAGGACGTGGACCGCAAACTCGTGGCGCTCTTGCAAAAGGACGGCCGCATGAGCTTTACCGACCTGGGCAAGGCGGTCGGTTTGTCGACTTCCGCTGTGCACCAGCGAGTTCGCCGCCTCGAGGAGCGAGGCGTCCTGCTGGGTTATGGGGCGCGCGTCGCCTATGACCAGATCGGCGCACCCTTGACGGCGTTCGTGGCCATCACGCCGTTCGACCACGCGGCGCCCGATGACATCCCCGAGCTGTCTCTTATACACATCTGACGCTGCCGACGAATAGAGAGGTGTAGATCTCGGTGGTCGCCGTATCATT
>CALLZC010000069.1 GCA_937858995.1 uncultured Nostocoides sp. | reverse complement strand
GGAGTCCGTCTCGTGGGCTCGGAGATGTGTATAAGAGACAGCATCAGCTCAGCTCGCGGAGCAGGGCACGCAGGTCGGCGGCTACGCGGGCGGGCGAACAAGCTGCGGCGGCGAGGGCGTCATACACCACCACGGTCAGTTGATCCGGCAGGGCGGCGGGCCCGAGATCAGGAAGCGGGAGGCCCGGGTGGACCAGCGCGGCATACCGCTGACTGAGGGCACGAACCGGCGCCGAGAACGCCAACGCCTGGTCCAGCGGCAGCTGCTGCCACCGCCGGACCAGGCGCGTGAGTTCGTCGGCGACCACCACAGCCAGGGCGGCTGGTTGGGGCGCCATCGAAGGGGGTTACTCGCTACGCAAACGGGCGAATAGCCGCAGGAACTCGATGTAGAGCCAGACGAGGGTGACGATCAGGCCATGCGCCAACAGCCAGGAGTACTGCTGGGGGGCGCCGGAGCGGATCGCGTTGTCGATGGCGTCGAAGTCGAGGGCCAGCGTGAGTGCGGCCAGACCCACCGCAAAGATCGACAGGCCGATGCCCACCGGCCCGGTGCCACCGAAGCCGAACGGGGTGTCGGAAACCATCGCGAAGATGACGTTGATCACCGCGAAGATCGCGTAGCCGAACAGCGCCAGCGTCATGATCCGACGGAACTTGTCGGTCACCTTCAGCAGACCCGACTTGTAGGCCAGGAACATGCCGGCGAAGGTCGCCAGCGTGGCGACAACCGCCGTGCTGACCAGTCCGGGGCCGAAGAAGTCGTTGAAGCGGTTGCTCACGGCGCCCACGAAGAGACCTTCGAGGACGGCGTAGCCGAGGATCAGCGGGACGCTGACGGTCTTCTTGAACGCTATGACCAGACCGAGCACGAGGGTGCCGATCATGCCGCCCATCCAGAACAGCTGCTCGAGGGCCGGGTTCCGGTCCGAGACGATCCACCCCACGGCGCCCGTGACAAGGACGATCCCGAAGAGGGCCATGGCCTTCATGACGACGTCATCCATCGTCACCCGACCGGTCTGGACCGGTCCGGCCGCGGGCGCGTTGTACATGTCCTGCAGCTGGCCAGGGGTCGGGTAGCTCTGCTGTCCGAAGCCCTGCTGGCCGTAGCCCTGAGGAGCCTGTCCGCGTTGGGTGTCGAAGCCCGCGTAGCCCTGCCGACCTTCACGCTCGATCCGGTCGAAAACCGGGTTACTCATATCTGTCCCTCCAAGGAACGGTTCGGGCGCGGCGTCGATGTGCCGCGCTCTTGCATATCAGCGTGGCAGATCCGCGCTTTGTTCCCACTATGCGGCAGGGCCTTCTGACCGGATCGTGACCTGCGGCCGCAGCGCGCGCCGTCTCATCCACCACCAGAAAGCAGGGGCGCTCACGGACGCGACAACGAGCAGGTGCGGCCACCACCAGCCCCACCAGCTGTCCGGTGTGGCCAGACCCTGGGCCGTGCCCGCCAGGGGTCTGGTGGCGAGCCAGATCCGCCGAGTCACGCCGCGGGCATCCGGTGCCCCCGACGGGAGTCGAACCCGCACCGGTGGCGATTTTAAGTCGCCTGCCTCTGCCAATTGGGCCACGGGGACGCACATAACTGTACGTGCCGCATACCGATGGCCGAGCCCCGCCCAGGCCTTGTGCCCGCACCGCATGCGCCGTCATCGCGGGAGCGGTTGATTGACTCAGGCCGGGTCCTGGGACGCGATCGACAGCGCGATGCCGTCGAGGATGTCGTGCTCGGAGGTCACGATGTCGATCGGCCCGGCCGTGGCCATGACGCGATCCACGATCACGCTCCAGATCAGGGCACCGGCGCCGATGACGTCCACCCGACCCGGGTGCATGAACGGCAGCGCGGCCCGCTGGGCGCGCGTCATCGCCACGAGGCCGTGACAGGCGGCCCGCACCTGCGCCGCATCCAGGGTGCTCAGATGGATCCGATCGGGCTGATAGCTGGGCAGGGCCAGGGCATGCGCCGTCACGGTGGTGATGCTCCCGGCCAGTCCGACCAGCGTCCTGGCCCGGGCAAGAGGGACTACGTCGGCCGCCGCGTCGATCGCGCGCTCCACGTCGGCCCGAGCTGCGGCAATCTCGGCGTCGCTCGGTGGATCGCTGCGCAGATGCCGCTCGGTCAGGCGCACACACCCGATATCCGTCGAGAGTGACGCCGAAACAGTATGCGTGCCCAGCACGAACTCGCTCGACCCGCCGCCGATGTCGACCACCAGATAGGGCCCCGGTATGCCGGCCGCGACCAGGTCTCCCGTCGCCCCACGGAAACTCAGGTTGGCCTCCTCGGCGCCACTGATCACCTCGGGCGTCACCCGCAGGTCGCCGAAGGCCTCCTGAACCCCGGCCACGAAGTCCGCGGCATTGGCGGCGTCGCGGGAGGCGGAGGTGGCGGTGAAGCGGATGCGGTCAACGGCATACTCCCGGCACTGCTGGGCGTACTCCCGGGTCATGGCGAGGGTGGCGGCCATGCGCTCGGGGTCCAGGACGCCGGTCCGGTCGACGCCATAGCCGAGCCGCACGATCTCCATCCGGCGCACCAGGTCGTGCAGCCCGCCGTCGGCATCGACATCCGCGATGAGTAGCCGGATGGAGTTGGTCCCACAGTCGATCGCGGCAACCCGCATCTCAGGCTCCTTCAGGTGGCGGCGCGCCCAGTGCGGTGGCGCAGGATCGGGGCACCCACCACGGCCCTAACATGGCCAACGCCTCGTCGCCGAGCGGGTTGATGCCGGGACCCGTGGCCAGGGAATGCGCGACGAGCACATGCAGGCACTTGACCCGGGTCGGCATCCCGCCGGCGCTGATCCCGGCGAGCTGCTCGACCTCGCCGAGGGTGGCGCGCCGCGCCAGAAAGTCCTCGTGCGCCGCGGTGTATGCCGTCGCGAGCGCGGGGTCGTGCCCGAGGCGCTCCTCCATCCCCCGCATGACCCCCTCCGATTCGAGCGTGGAGATGGCTGCGGTCAATCGTGGGCAGGTGGCATAGAAGGTGGTGGGGAAGGGCGTGCCGTCGGGCAGTTGCGGCGTGGTCTGCACGACATCGGGCTCACCACACGGGCAGCGGTGCGCGACGGCGTGCAGGCCCCGGGGAGGACGCCCAAGTTGGGCGGCAACCATGGCGCGGTCCGCAGCCGCCACCCCTGCTGACAGCTCCGGTTCGGTGGCGGGGTGGGGCGGGGTAGTCGAGCCCATCGGCGGTGTCAGCGGGCGAGCTGTTGCGGGTTGTCGGCGACCTTGATCGACTCCCACACCTGGCCGTACCAGGCGTGCCGGGAGGCGGCCTGCGGGCGAGCGGGATCAGTCGCCGCGGGCGCCGCCGTTTCGAGGTCGATGATCTCGTAGGCCTGCTCCCCCACCTTGACGAACTTCAGGCGCTGGCGCGCCTGCTGCACCACATAGGTGTCGTCGGCCCAGAGCTTCTTCTCCTGCTCCTTGGCGGCGACGTCGGCACGCTGCGCCGTGACCTGCTCCTGGAGGTCGGCGATCGCGCGCCGCTGGTCGATGTACGTCTTCAGCGTCGGCCCCAGAAGGAAGGACAACATGATCAGGACGCTCAACCCGCCGATCCATCGTGCGGCCGAGGTGGCTGATCGGCGCTGTGCGACCTCGGTCGCGACCGAGGAGCCCGCCGCACGCACCCGACCACCCGGCCCGCGCCCCTTGGGGCGGGTGGTCCGGGTGGTCGGGCCGCGGCGGGCTCCGGTTCGCGCCATGTGTGGTGATCCGGGCTCAGGCCGAGGTGGGCGAGAAGCGCGGGAAGGCGCCGGCGCCCGCATACAGCGCGGCCTCGTCGAGCTCTTCCTCGATGCGCAACAGCTGGTTGTATTTGGCGACCCGTTCGGAGCGCGCCGGTGCCCCGGTCTTGATCTGCCCGCAGTTGGTCGCAACGGCCAGGTCCGCGATCGTGACATCCTCGGTCTCGCCCGAGCGGTGACTCATCATGCAGCGGTAGCCGGCCCGATGCGCCATGTCCACCGCGTCGAGAGTCTCACTCAGAGAACCGATTTGGTTGACCTTGACGAGCAGCGCATTGGCTGTCTTGGTCTCGATCCCGCGTGCGAGGCGTTCCGGATTGGTGACGAAGAGGTCGTCGCCGACCAGCTGGACGTTGTCGCCGAGGGCGTCGGTCATGGCCTTCCAGCCCTCCCAGTCGTCCTCGTTCAGCGGGTCCTCGATGGACACCAACGGGTAGGCGTCCACGAGTTCGGTGTAGTAGTCGATCATCTCGGCGCTGGACTTCTGGGCGCCCTCGAAGGTGTAGGAACCGTCGTTGTGGAACTCGCTCGCGGCCACGTCGAGTGCCAGGGCGATGTCCGTGCCGGGGGTGTAACCGGCCTTGGTGATCGCCTCGATGATGAGGTCCAAGGCGGCCCGGTTGGATTCAAGGTTGGGCGCGAAGCCTCCCTCGTCGCCCAGGCCGGTGGCCAGCCCCTTCTCCTTCAAGACCCCCTTGAGGGCGTGATAGATCTCGGCACCCCAGCGCAGCGCCTCGCGGAACGAGCCGGCACCAATCGGCGCGATCATGAACTCCTGGATGTCGACATTGGAGTCCGCGTGGCTGCCACCGTTGAGGATGTTCATCATCGGGACCGGCAACAGCCGAGCGTTGGGGCCGCCGACATACCGGAAGAGCGGCAGGCCCGCCGACTCGGCCGCCGCCTTGGCGACGGCCAGGGAGACGCCGAGGATGGCGTTGGCACCGAGCTCGCCCTTGTTGGCGGTCCCGTCGAGCGCGAGCATCTCCTGGTCGACCAGACGCTGGTCGGCGGCGTCATACCCATAGAGGCGCGGAGCGATCTCTTCCATGACCGCATCGACGGCCTGCTCGACGCCCTTGCCGCCATAGCGCGAGGCGTCGCCGTCGCGACGCTCGGCCGCCTCGAAGGCGCCCGTGGAGGCTCCGGAGGGCACCGCCGCGCGAGCGACGGTCCCGTCATCGAGCCCGACCTCGACCTCGACGGTGGGGTTGCCCCGGGAATCCAAGATCTCCCGGGCGACGATTGCCTCAATAGTGGCCACGACTTCACTCCTGTGGTTGGGCATGGACGGACATGACGGGTTCTCACTCAGCCTAGCCCGCAGGCCGCGACCCGGAGGTGAGCGACCCGCCTTGTGTGCTGCTCGCCGCTGCGCGATCTAACCGCTGTGCCCGGCTGGCCGACCTAAACTCTGCTAGCACATGGTGCGCTCAGATCCACATGATGCATCCTGTGGACCTGAGCGCAACCTCTGCTAACAGAGGTTGCATCAGGGGCCGGGCGCGCGGCAACAGGGGCCAGGCGGGGCGGGCATGGCTCGAACAAGATCACTCTGCGCGCCAGGTAGGTGCTGCATGCCAGACTCCCGTTCCATGCCCGCAGCGCAGTCCCCCCAGCTCATCCACGCCCTGACCCGCCGCACCTTCCTCGGTGGCAGCGCCGCAGCCCTGACTGCGTATGCCGCGGGGCCGGCCCCCGCGCATGCGCTCGACCCGATCGCGGGGTCGGGGCATTGGCTGGGCGAGCGATTCTGGGGCAACCGGCTCCAAGACTGGCTCGTCGCCGGCGGTCGCATGGAGTGCGTAGCCGAGGCCGGGATGCGCGTGGGTCGGACCATCGCCGTGCTGACCCACGAGATCCAGAGCCCGACCTTCGAGCTGACCGTGCGCACGGGCACCCTGGAGCTTGGCGCGGGGCTCTGCGGTTTCGTCATCGGGACGGGTATCCCTGGCGAGGACCACCGGCGCCGGGCGCTGCTCGGATCGGCCAGTGGCATCGGCGGCGGCCTGATTGCCGCAGTCGACGATCAGGGGCGGGCCGTATTCCGTGATCACAGCACGGAAGGCAATCAGTTCCTCTGGCCGGCGCTGGCCGCGACCACGAGCGGGTCCGCACAGCCCCGCACTCTGAGTGAGGACCTCACATTGCGGCTCACCAGCCGCGCCGTCGCAGCAGACACGGTCTCCCTGACCCTCGCCGTACTGGACACCGCAAGCGGCGCGATACGGCACCAGGCGGTCCTGCCCGACCTTGCGTGGTCGCGGGTGCGCGGCGGCATCGCCCTGATGTCGAGCGCCCGCGATGGCTCCCCGGCTCGCTACTGGTTCACCGGTTTCGGCTCGAGCGACGTCACCGTGCTCCCGGAGCGCGCCCTGGGACCGGTGATGGGGACGCTCTTCACGAGCGTCTCGCAGATCCTGCGTATGACAGTGCAACTCATGCCTGTGGACCCACGAGAGTTGTCCTCCGTCAGCCTGGAGGTGCTGCGCGGGGGCACCTGGAAGCGGCTGGCCACCAGCGCCATCGGTCCGGGATATACGGCGCTCTTCTACCAATCCCGCTTTCCGACGACCTCCGCGACCGGCTATCGCATTGTCGCCGGGGGCGAGACGCTCTATAGCGGCACGATTCCGGCCGCACCCCGAGGTGGTCTGCGGATCGCCAGTATCAGTTGCATCAAGGCAAGTCACCGCCAACTCGATTCACCCAGCTCCTGGGCTCCGCGCCTGCCCGGTGGCGTCTCGCTAGACCTCTACAGTCGCCGGAATGTGTACTTCCCCCACGATGAGTTGGTTGATTCCATCGCGGCCCAACAACCGGATCTGCTTGTCGCACACGGAGATCAGCTCTACGAGACCTCACCGACAGCGAAAGACACCCGGCAGGCTCCGGAGCTGGACTTCCTCTACAAGTACCTGATGTGGCACTGGGCCATGCGCCCGTTGACGCGCCGAGTCCCGACCATCGTGCTCACCGATGACCATGACGTCTACCAGGGGAACCTTTTCGGTGAGGGTGGCGTGGCGACCAGCGACCCCTACCTCGGGGGCTATGTGAAGTCGGCCGCCTGGGTCAACCTCGTGCAACGCGTCTCCTCATGGCACAACCCGAATCGCTTCGACCCCACCCCGATCGCGCAGGGCATCACGGTGGGCTACGCCGCCTTCACCTATGGCGGCACGTCCTTCGCGATCGTCGAGGATCGCAAGTTCAAGACCGGCCCTCGGCTGCCTGGAGCAGCCGATCCGCACCTGCTCGGCGCGCGCCAGGAAGCCTTCCTCGCGAAATGGGCCGGTATGCACGCCGGGCAACCCAAGGTCCTCCTCACGGGAACGACGTGGGCCTGCGTGCAGACCAATGTCGACGGGCTCCCCCGTCAGGACCCGGACAGCAATGGCTGGCCACCGAAGGGGCGGGCGCGCGCAGTGCGTTTGGCTGGAGAGGCGCGGGCGCTCATCGTCAGTGGTGATCAGCATCTGGGCCACCTGATCCGGCACGGCATGTCGGGCTTCGCTGATGGGCCGTTGCAGTTCACCCCACCCGCGGGATCGACGAGCTTCCAACGCTGGTTCCAGCCCGCGGCCGCCCTGCCGAATGACACCGGCACACCGCATACCGGCGACTTCACCGACGCCTTCGGCAACCGCTTCCGGGTCCTCGCGGTCGTGAACCCGAGGGTCACCCTGAAGCAGTTGTGGGAGCACTACACACCACCGGGGCAAGACCTCGGCGATCGCGGCCTCAAACGCGAGGGCTTCGGGATGATCGTGATGAACCACGACGCCGGGTCCGTGCGCATGGAGTGCTGGCCCTGGGACGCCGCCGCCACCGGCGCCCAGCAGTATGCCGGGTGGCCGGTCACCGTCCCGTACTCCGCGCTCTAGCGCGGGAGCGTAAATACCCCCGAAAACAAGGTCATGCCGGCACGCCCCGAGCCGTTAGGGTCCCCTCATGCCGAGCACCCTGGCGAGTCGGATCACAGCCGTTCTCGGAACCGGGGCGGTGGTTCTCGCCGCGGCAACGGGTCAGGCCAGTGGCGCCCTGGTGACCGCTCCGGTGATCGGAACCACGCCGAATCTCATCGCGGACCGACCGTTCACCTACCCCTTGGCCTTGGCGTGGGATATCACGACGATCGGTTCCAAGACGTACGCCGTAACCGTGGCCACGGCTCAGGGGGGCATGGTCAACGTGATCGAGCTCGACACGGATGTGGCCCACACCGGGGCAAATGACGCCACCATCAATATCTTCAACGGACCGATGGAGACGAGCACCACCGAGTGGGGCGCAAGCCAGTCGACCGTCTTGCCGGACAAGTCGGTGCTCTTCGGGACCAACCGGGGCGGGCTGGTGTGGGTGCGCCCGGGCCCGAGCGCCCCAGCGACGCAAAAGGCGCTCTTCCATTTGCCGTTCGCCGTGTCGACGGCGGGCGCGGATGCGGCCAAGCGGTACTACAGCTCGATCAGTGACTACACCACGATGCTCAACACGTACACGATCAGCCACCACGGCGACACCACGACGGTGGTGTTCGTCGCCCTGCGGTCGAACCAGGGCATGGACGGCAAGATCGTCGCCTATAACTACGACTGCATGTCGCGCGTGACGACGACCATCGATGGTCGAGCGTGTGGGCCATCGGACCCGATCGCAGGTGTCCAGCCCGGCGGCATTACCGATCCGGGCCACCCGAATTGGTGGACCGATTTCGGTTCTATCGGCGGGCCGGACTCCATTCCGATGGGGGTGACCTACGGCAATGGCAAGGTCATTGTCGGGGTTGAAGGGCGGACGAAGGTTAACGGCATGGCCGTTGCGCAGAAGGGCATCTACACCTTCGAACCCACGGTCGCTGCCAGCTACGCCACCGGTGGCACCAAAATCGGCCCGGCCCCGGCGTGGTATGCCGGGCATACGCGGATGGCCGGGGACTACCTCTACGGGTCGTACGGTTGGTACGGGCTGCCGCCAAAGGGCATCACCCCCGGCGTCTACACGGCTCCTGCCGGTTCGCCCCCAACCTTCGTGTCCGACTTCCCCGGTGGGGGCAACTTCCGGCTCGCGAGCGTCCCCTACCCCGGGCAGGAAGGCCCCTTGCATGGACCGAACAGCCAGAACCGCGTCGTCTTCCTGTCGGGCGGCGTGCTGCGTGCCTTCGATCCCGCGACGCCCACGACAACTCAAGCCCTGACCGGGCCCATCACGACCATCCCGGCGGGGGCCGCGGTCATCCTTCCGACGTCTCAGCCACAGGTGCGCAGCGGCGGGTGTTGGGTTCCGGAAACGGACACGTGTGTGCTATTCGGTTTGGCGGACATCTACCTTGTGGCCACCAACCCGGGATCGCCGGCGAGTTCGACGTCCAAGCGGATCGAGCACTACAACGCTGCCCTGGGTCGCCAGATCATCTTCGGCTCCCGCGGGGGCTTGGAACTGGAGTTCGGACCGGTGCCGGGAACGCCCAATGAGCCGCGTGACATCTTCACCGCGACCAACTACTACTCCCGCGACCTGTTCAGTTGGAATCCGAGCGTGGGGAGCCCCCTGGTCGCCCACCTGATGCGTCCCGATGGGCAGTCCCAGCAGATCGAGGGGATGGCGGCAACCAGCGACGGAAGCACGATGCTCCTGGGCGTCTACTCGAATGCGCAGGTTCGCACACTCACCGAGAACAGCGGCCCGGTGTATGGCGCCGGGAGCGATCGGGTTCACGCGATCGTCCCGCTGACCAGCACCACCTACGCCATCGGGACCTACAACAACCAGCTCACCAGCAGTTGGGTCGGCGCCTACGACCTGACCACGGGTACGGACATCAACTCGACGGCAACGTCTCGGGTCCCACCCGTACCGGACCATGTCCTGCTCAGCATGGTCCGCCTCAGTGATACCGAGGTCCTCGTCGGCACGATGCACAAGGACTACCGGACCAGCCCCGGCGTGATGTACAAGTGCGATCCCGCGAACTGCCAGCCACCCACGACGACCGTGACCGCCCCGACGACCGCGACCACCGGCAACAACAATCCCATCGCCGCCCTCGCCGTGGGGAGCACGAGCACCGGAGCACAACGGGTATACGGCCTCTCTCGGAGCATCGTGTTCGAACTGGACCCGGCGACCATGACCATCACCAACACCTACAACCTCGCCGCGGACGGTGCCTCCGCATCGGCCGCGAGCGGGACGATTCGAGCCTTGGCCGACGGCCGGCTCGCCGTCGTCGCTGGCTTGGACAGCGCCCAACGCAACGGGAAACTGTTCGCGATCAACACCCGCGCCCCTCCGTGGGAGGTCTTCCAGGTGTCAACACCCGGTGAGAGCGCCACCAATGTCATCGTCGCGGACAACCGACGTTGGGTCTACACCACCCTCAGCGGCAAGCTCATGTACCAATGCCTCAACGACCAACCCGGACCCATCGACGCAGTCCCCGGCGTCGCCATCTGTCAGGGATGACGTTCGCGGCCCGGTGATCGCAACACCAGGCCCCCCTGCATCCGTCAGCTGGCGGCCCGCAGGGCGCCCTCGGCGAGCAGGTACTGCGCGGCGGTGTAGGTCGCCATGACACCAGACTCCAGCCAAGACGGCGGGTCGGTGAGGACGAATTGCCGCGCGCCGAGAAGCGTGTCGGACGCCAGGAAGGCGGCGCCGCCGAGGGCGGTGGCGCGCCGCGCCCCGGCGGCCAGCCGGGGATCGAGGTGTGCGGCGTGGGCCGCCATGGCGGTCAGCAGCGCTGCATAACCCAAGACCCCCGGCCCGAGGACGGGATCCTTGCGATACGCACCCCACGCCATCGGTGGCGCGGAGACAGCGAAGAGCCCGGCGGCAATCCGTCCGATAGGGCTGTGCCGCAACGGTTCCGGGTTGCGCACCGACCGGAACCCCGAGATGTATGACGCCTGGCCCACCCCGAAAGCGCCCATCCCGGCCGCGAACGCACCGGTTCCCGACCCCAAGAGCGCCAGGTCCCCCAGCCAGCCGAACAGCTGCCCGGCCTGCGTCGAGCGACGCAGCGGCGATGCCTGCGACCGCGGATCCGTCACGAAGGAGGCGGCCAGCACCGGCATGAGGAGGGGTTTGGTGACCCGGCGCGCCCGGTGCGCCCGTGGTGATGCGGCGCCGGCGAGCGCGACATCCGCGAGGGCGAGCACGCCGAAGGAGAGGCGTGAGATGGTGGCGGCGCGCGGCATACGGCGGATCGTAGCCGGGCCCCGGCCCGACGCCATCGGCGACCTATGGGGTCGCGGTGCTCGTTGCCCTCGGGGATGCCGGTCCCCGATCAGCCCGGGAGGACGCGGGGCTGGGCGTGGCCGCCCCCGACTCACTCGCCGTGCCCGGTGGCGCTGCCGATGAGGAGGTCGGCGACGGCCGGAGCGTCGCGTTGCCCTGCGACTGCGTGCTCGTGGACTCCGTGCTCGTGGACTGCCCGCTCGTCGACGCCGGGCTCGAGGAATTGCCCGGCGACGCCGTTGCGACAATCGTCAGCGGCGGCACCCAGTTCGTCAGGGGACTCCAGGCCGAGTCGCCCAGCCAATTGACCGGAAAGCTGTCCAATCGTTCTGGCTTGTCGTCAAGGGACCACGCCCCCAGGTCTACGTCGAAGCTGAGCCCCGTCATCGAACCCGCCGACCCGGCGTAGATCGAGACCTGACGGCCGGTCTGGTCGAAGATCCGCACCCCGTCGAGCCGACGGCCCTGCGCGTCATAGGCATAGAGGTTGCCGACACTCACCCCCTCGTTGAATACTCCCTCCGGAGTGAGGTATTCGATCGAGCCCCGCCCGAGTAGCGGCGCGCTCACGATCAACACGATGGCCAGAGGCAGCGCGATAATGGTCGCCGCATTGAGCGCGGCGCGCGGCCACCACCCGAATCGGCGCAGGCCCAACCACATCGAGGCGACGGCAGCGACCAGCCCGACGAATCCGGCCCACACGAGACCGCCGAGAAGCAGGTGCCCGAGGACGGACCCGATGAGTAGTCCCCTGACCAGCCACCAGGTGCCCCGCAGTTCCCGCAGCCACCCATGACGCGCACCCATCGAACGCCCCACGCCCTG
Source organism: uncultured Nostocoides sp. (assembly GCA_937858995.1). Lineage (GTDB taxonomy): Bacteria > Actinomycetota > Actinomycetes > Actinomycetales > Dermatophilaceae > Nostocoides_A. The sequence continues at coordinate 34,160 of CALLZC010000069.1, read as the reverse complement.
CGCCCACTTCTGGGCGTCCAGGGCCCACCCCACAACCGCGCCGCGCCGCGGGGCACGAACGGGGAGGCCGGCGGCGGATCGCAGCTCGGCGGCATACGCCTGCGGGGTGCCCAAGTGGTCTCGAACGTCGTGAGCGGACTCTGCGGCCAACTCGCTCAGGTCGGCCTCCATCCCCATAGTGAGGTCCTCCACCTCCTCCGGAGGCAAATCGCTCAGTTCGGCGCGGACCTGGGCGACATAGGCGCGAACCCGCGCCCTGGAGTCGCCCCCCGTGACAACGACATCGTGCTCGCTCATCCCTGCGCTCCTGCTTGCTCGAGTAGCCCGTCCATCGTGGCAGCGAAGGCGGACCAGGTCTGCTGTTGGGTCTGCAGGACGTGCCTGCCGTGGTCGTTGATGCCGTAGTACTTGCGGTGCGGCCCCTCCTCGGACGGGACGACGTATGAGGTCAGCGCCCCCGCGCGGTAGAGCCGGCGAAGCGTGCCATACACCGAGGCGTCGCCGACATCCTCGAGCCCCGCGGTACGCAGCCGGCGCACGACGTCATATCCATAGCCGTCCTCGCGCGCGATCACCGCGAGAACCGCTAGATCGAGGACGCCCTTGACCAGTTGGGTGGGATCCATCCCGTGCCTTCCACGTCCACTAGTGCGTTATGCGTACTAGTGCGGAAAGCGTAACCCATGCCGCCCCGTCAGCGAGCCCTCATACCCCCGGAGCCGGCGAGTCGCTCAGAGGTGCTGCCGGGCGGCATACGCAACCGCCAGCTGGGCACCGAGCCGGGCGTTGTTGCGGACCAGCGCGATATTGGTGCGCAACGAGTCACCACCGGTGATCTCAACGATCCGACCCAGGAGATAGGGCGTGATGTCCTTGCCGGTGATGCCGTGGGCAGCGCAATCGGCGAGCGCCTGCGCGATCACCCCGTCCATTTCCTCGGCAGGAATCTCGTCCTGCGCCGGAACGGGATTGGCGATCGAAATGCCCCCGGACAAACCCAGCGACCACTTCACATCCATCATCGCGGCGAGTTGGTCGGGGGTGTCCAGTTGCATGGGAACGCGGTGGCCGGAGCCGCGGGAATAGAAGGACGGAAACTCCTGCGTGCCATAGCCCACCACAGGCACCCCGAGTGTCTCGAGCGCCTCCAGGGTGCGCCCGATGTCCAGGATCGACTTGACCCCAGCGCTGATGACCGCGACATCGGTGCGCCCCAACTCGGTCAGGTCGGCGCTGACGTCCATCGTGTCCTCGCCGCCCTGGTGCACCCCGCCCAGGCCGCCCGTGACGAAAACCCGGATCCCCGCGAGGGCGGCAAGGCGCATCGTGGCTGCCACGGTCGTTGCGCCATGGCCGCCGCGGGCCACGACATAGGGGATATCGCGAACCGAGACCTTGATGACCCCCCGGTCCCGAGCCAGCAGTTCAAGCTGCTCCCCGTCGAGACCGATGAGGGGAACCCCGTCCAGAATCGCAATGGTCGCGGGGGTTGCCCCGCCATCCCGCACGATCTGCTCGACCTCTCGGGCCATGGCCACATTGCTGGGGTACGGCATCCCGTGACTGATGATCGTGGACTCCAGGGCAACGACCGGCGCCCCAGCGCTCAACGCCTGGGCAACCTCGGGGCTCAGTCGCAACATCGGGTGGCTCACGGGAGGACTCCTTGGCTTGAGCGAAAGCGCTCCACGAGCGCTGGGGACAGATCCGGACGCACCGTATGCGGCACGCTCACCGTCAGCGCGGCGACCGTATGGCCGTAGCGCAGCGCGGCGCTCAGCGGTGCCCCGGCGAGCCACGCGTGCAAAAACCCTGCCAGGAGGGCGTCACCGGCGCCCGTCACATCGACGACAGGCACGCGCGGCGCCGGCGTATGCAGTCGCTCCCCCGGCCGCGCACCGAAAAGCACCGAACCCGCCGCACCGCGCCGCTGCCAGACGAGCCCCACACCCTCGGCCACGAGCCGGCCCGCCCGCTCTGCGTCCGCGTCCCGGTCGGCGTCGGTGTCCCGGTCGCCGCCGCCCACCGGCTCGGGGCACAGGGCAGCCAGCTCGGCGGTGTTAGGGGTCAGCAGCCACGGCCGCGGCTGCAGCGCGGTGAGTATGCGGGGCGCCTTGGCCACGCTGACCGGCTCGGCAACCACCGGGGCACCAACCGCCGCGGCGGCCCGCGCGAGGGTCGCCAGCACCGGGGTGGGCAGGTTCGCATCGAGCACAACGACATCTGAGCCCGTCAGGTCGCCAGCAACGGCGTCCATGTCGGCGGGGGTCAGCGCCTCGACGGCGCGCATATCGTTGATCCCCGCGAGCAGTTCGCCGTCACGGTCGAGCACCGCGACATAGCGACCGGTCGGCTGCGGTGCGGCGATGAGCGCGCGGGTGTCGATGCCGACCGCGGCGCAACGCGCGCGCAACCCCGCACCCGCGTCGTCCGGGCCGATGGGGGCGACCAGCAGCACCGGCGTTGCGAGGCGAGCCAGGTTTTCGGCGATATTTCGGGCGACCCCACCGTCTCCGCTCACCACCAGACCCGGTGTGGAACTGCCGGCGACCACGCCCGCCCCAGCCCTCGCCACGATGTCGACATTGGCACCCCCGACGACCACGACGCGCGTCGGTCGCGGCCGGTCGCCGCGCCCGACACCGTCGCCGGGACCTGGCCCTCCCAGCGTCACCGCGGCCCGTGCGGACTCGGCGTTGCTGCCGCCCGGCCGGCGGCCTTGTCGGCCTTCTCCTGCGCCTTGATCACGGCCCACTGCGCCTCGACATCGAGCGGGGTGTCGGCGGTGGCATCCGCGAAGACGTGCGGGTGGCGGCGCACCAGCTTCGCCACGAGCCCGGCAGCGACATCGTCGATGTCGAAGGGTGCCTGCGGGTCCTCTTGGGCCACGCGGGAGTGGAAGGCGACCTGCAGTAGCACATCGCCGAGTTCCTCGGCCATGTTCGCGCGATCCCCCGAGGCGATGGCCTCGAGACACTCCTGAGCCTCCTCGACGAGGTAGGGCGCCAGGCTCGCGTGGCTCTGCTCGGCATCCCACGGGCAGCCGCCGGGGCTGCGCAGGCGATCCATGACCGCGACGACGTCGAGCAGGCGCGAGCCAGGGACATCCCAGGAACCCGAGAGGATCTCCACGGCCGGCGGATCCTCCAAACGGGTGACCTCGGCGGCGATGGCGTCGCTCAGACCCGGGTCGCCGTCGCTGCCTTCCAACCACAGCACGCAAGAACCGCCGGCCGCGTCGACCAGTCGACGGGCCAGCGTCGGCGGATCACCGGGCGACTCGCGCACCTCGATCCCGGAGGCGATGACCGCGGCCGCGAGCGGGTCCTGAAGGCTGCGCGCCAGCACCGAGTCGGCGGCATCGAGGGCCAGCCAGGCATCCCTGCTCAGGAGCCCCGGGGCCACGCGCGGCGAGGTCAGCAGCAGCGTGAGGCCACGGGGAGCGATCGAGGTCACGAGGCGTGGACCTGGTTCTCAGCCTGCGGCATTCGCGCCGGATGCGATCCAGTTGGGCGCGGCGGGGACAATCTGGACCTGCTGGGCGTCGAAGGTGCCGTAACGCGGGTTGACGGTGATCTTCGCGCTGCGCAACTTCTCCAGAATGCCGTCTATCAGCTCTTGGCCACCCTCCTGGAGTTGCCCCACGGCGTTTTCGTAACGCACCAAGGTGATGGTCTCCGGGCTGGGATCGTCGACCAGCTTCAGCTGAGCGCGGGCCGACTCCTCGCTCACCGGGCGGCCGGAGGCCGCCAGCGCATCGAGGACGAAGGGGGCGTTGATGAGGATGCCCACGGCGTCACCGGTGCCGAATTGGGCGGCTTCCTCGGGATAATTTTGACGAATCTGCTCGGCCGCGGTCCGGGCCGCCGATTCGGAGATCACGGTGCCATTGACGGTTGCCGCGATGTCAGCCTGCGTGCCGCAGCCGCTCATCGTCAGGGCGCCGCCGAGGGCCAGGGCCAGAGTCGCTACGCGCTTGGTGCTCATCGTGTCCTTCTCTCGTTAACTCCGGCTGGACCGCGGGCCGATCCCGCTGCGGCAACCTGGCCCGATGCGGCAATGTCATCGAGCAGGACCGCGCGGATCAGATCGCTCGCCCAGGCCAGGACCGCGAGGTCGCGCACGGGCTTGCCGCCCACCCGCGCCGTCATCGGTCTCGGCACCAGCATCGTACGGACTCCGGCTTTGTAGAGCGACTTCGGGTACAGGCGCTGCAGCCGCACCTCCTGGCTCTCGCGCAAGTCGACCGGTGCGAACCGCACGTGCTGGCCCGCAACGGCGATCTCGCCCACCCCGGCACGACGTGCCAAGACGCGCAACTTCGCCACGGCCACGAGATTCGAGACCGGCTCCGGCAACTGCCCATACCGGTCGATGAGCTCCGCCTGCACCTGCGCGAGTTCGTCCTCGTTGACCACTTGCGCCAGCTTCTTGTAGGCCTCCAGCCGCAGCCGCTCCCCCGGGATATAGGTATGCGGCAGGTGCGCGTCCACGGGAAGCTCCACCGAGAGCTCGGGGACGCTCTGTTCCTGCTCGCCGCGGAAGTTCGCCACCGCCTCGCCCACGAGCCGGACATAGAGATCGAAGCCGACCCCGGCGATGTGACCCGACTGCTCCCCACCCAAGAGGTTCCCCGCGCCGCGGATCTCCAGGTCCTTCATCGCCACCTGCATGCCGGCGCCGAGGTCGGTATTGGCGGCAATCGTCTGCAGCCGCTCGATCGCCGTCTCCGTGAGCGGTTTCTCGGGCGGGTACAGGAAATACGCGTAGGCCCGGTCCCGGCCGCGACCGACCCGGCCGCGCAACTGATGCAACTGCGAGATGCCGAGCATGTCGGCCCGTTCGAGGATGAGCGTGTTGGCGTTGGAGATGTCCAGGCCGGTCTCGACGATCGTGGTGCACACCAGGACATCGACGCGCCGCTCCCAGAAGTCCAGGACGACCTGCTCCAGCTTGTGTTCCCCCATTTTGCCGTGGGCCGTGGCGATCCGGGCCTCGGGGACCAGTTCACGCAGCCGGGCGGCGGCCCGTTCGATGCTCGAGACCTTGTTGTGGATATAGAAGACCTGGCCGTCGCGCAGCAACTCCCTGCGGACCGCGGCCGTGATCTGCTTCTCATCGAACGGTCCGACGAAGGTCAGGATCGGATGGCGTTCTTCCGGAGGCGTGGCGAGAGTGGACATTTCGCGAATTCCCGTGACCGCCATCTCCAGGGTTCGCGGGATGGGCGTCGCCGACATCGAGAGCACATCCACGGCCGTGCGCATCGCCTTGAGCTGCTCCTTGTGCTCAACACCGAAGCGTTGTTCCTCGTCGATGACGACCAGCCCGAGGTCCTTGAACTTCACCTCCGATCCCAGCAACCGGTGGGTTCCGATCACCAGGTCGACCGATCCGTCACGCAGCCCGGCGATGACCTGCTGCACCTCCTTGTCGCTCTGGAAGCGCGAGAGGGCCTTGACGACGACGGGGAATCCGACATACCGCTCGGTGAAGGTATTGAGGTGCTGGGTCACGAGCAGGGTCGTCGGGACCAGGACGGCGACCTGCTTGCCGTCCTGGATCGCCTTGAAGGCCGCGCGGACCGCGATTTCAGTCTTGCCATAGCCGACATCCCCGCAGATGAGCCGGTCCATCGGGACCGGGCGCTCCATGTCGGCCTTGACCTCGTCGATGCTGCAGAGCTGGTCCGGGGTCTCGACATAGGCGAAGGCATCCTCGAGCTCGCGCTGCCACGGGGTGTCGGGCGCGAAGGCGTGACCGGTCGTCGCCATCCGGGCGCTGTAGAGGCGGATGAGTTCGGCGGCAATCTGGCGGACGTACTTGCGGGCCCGGGCCTTGGTCTGTTGCCAGTCGCTGCCGCCGAGCCGGTTGATGGTCGGTGCCTCACCACCGACATAGCGGGTCACCTGGTCGAGCTGATCGGTGGGGACATACAACCGGTCGGCGGGCTGGCCGCGCTTGGACGCGGCATACTCCACCACCAGGTACTCCCGGGTGGCCCCCGCCACCGTGCGCTGCATCATCTCGACGAACCGGCCGACGCCGTGCTGCTCGTGCACGACGAAGTCCCCGGGACGCAACTGCAAGGGATCGACCTGATTGCGCCGCCGAGACGGCATCCGGCGCATGTCCTTGGTCGACCCCGTGCTCGCTGCGGTGCCCATCAGGTCGGTCTCGGTGAGCACCCACAGCCGGGCCGGCTCGAACCGGAAACCTGGCCCCACACTGCCGGTGGAGATCGCGACGACGCCGCGCGTGAGCTCCGCGCCCTGGCGCGCCGCGATCGCGTGCTCGCCCAGGACCTCCCCGATGCGCCCGGCCAGGCCGTGCCCTTCGGTCACGACCTGGACGAGCCAGTCGTCGGAGACCAGATCGGCAATCGCCGCCACCGCTTCCTGCGTGCGACCCCGGTATGCCGGACCGTCGCTCGCGGCGACCCGGGCGGCCAGGTGGTCCGCCGGCTCCAGCTCCGCGTCCGCCGCGAAGCCGCCAAGAACCCACCACGCGACATCGGCCGCCTGCGCGTGCTCGCGCGCCTGCGCGACGCTCCAATAGGACGCCTCGCCGAGCACGCCCAGCAGGTCGATGGGGACGGCGTTGCCGGCCGCGGCGTTGCTCCACGAGGCCTGCAAGAACTCATCGCTCGTGGCGACCAGGTCGTGGGCTCGGGCCCAGACGCGCTCCGGGTCGACGATGGCGACCACGCCGTCCGAACCCAGGACGTCGATCAGTGACTCCATCCCGTCCACCAGCACGGGAGCCAACGACTCCATGCCCTCGACGGCGATCCCTTCGGCGACCTTGGACAGCAGGTCCGCGACCCCCGGCAACTGAGCGGCCAGGCGCGCCGCGCGCTCCCGGACGGCATCGGTGAGCAGCACCTCCCGGCACGGCGGCGCCCAGAGCCCATGATCGGCGACCTCAAGACTGCGCTGGTCCGCCACTTTGAACCAGCGGATCTCCTCGACGGTGTCGCCCCAGAACTCGACCCGGACCGGGTGCTCCTCGGTCGGCGGGAAGACGTCCAGGATGCCCCCACGCACTGCGAATTCGCCGCGCCGCTCCACGAGGTCGGTGCGCACATAGGCCGCCTTGGCCAGCTCCTGTGCGACCAGCTCCAGGGGCCGCTCGTCGCCGGCGTGCAGTCGCACCGGGACCAGATCCCCGAGCCCCTGCACGATCGGCTGCAGCAAGGCGCGGATCGAGCACGTCAACACCTCGATGCGCCCGTAGCCGGGATCCTCGGGATCGGGGTGGGCGAGCCGCCGGAGCACCGCGAGGCGTCGCCCGACGGTATCGCTGCGTGGTGACAGTCGTTCGTGCGGAAGGGTTTCCCAGCTGGGGAAGGTCGCGATCGCGTCCGCCGGAAGGTATGCCGTCAGCGCCGCCGCCAAGTCCTCGGCCTCGCGCGCGGTCGCGGTGACGGCCAGCACCGTCCCGTGCTCGGGTGCGGCGAGCGCGAGCAGCGGGGCGCGCATGCCGCGGGGTAGCGAGACCTCGACACCGAGGGCCGTGCTCGCCGGTTCCCGCAGCGCGCTGAGCGTCGCCTGAACGCTTGCCTCACCCCGGACGACCTCCAAGACTCCGGTCAACATCTCACGGACCCCCGGGCAGGGGGTGGAAGCGCTGTTGGGCCGCTAGCAGACCGTCGCTGATCAGCAGTTCGACGGCGTCGGCGGCCAAGGCCACCGTGACCGCGATCTCGGGCTGCTCCGCTGCCGTGAAGTCGCGCAGCACGAAGTCCGCGGGGTCGAGCCGTCCCGGCGGGCGCCCGATGCCGACCCGCACCCGCAGGTAGTCCTTGGTCCCCAGGCTGGCCGTCACCGACCGCAACCCGTTGTGGCCGCCCTCGCCACCCCCGCGCTTGAGCCGTACCCGACCGAAGTCGATATCCAACTCGTCATGGACGACGAGCACCCGCTCGGCGGGGACCTTGTAGAAGGTCGCGATCTCGCGCACCGGCGGGCCGGACACGTTCATATAGCTGGTCGGCACGGCCAGGACGGCTGGGGTGCCCCCGGGGCCGGGCAGGTGCACCCGCGCCGCACGCAACCCGCCCTTGTGCGCGGACAGCGCCACGCCCCCGCGCGCCGCCAGCTCGGCGACGACGTGCGCGCCCACATTGTGCCGGTTTCCGGCATACCGGGCTCCGGGGTTGCCGAGCCCGACGACCAGCCAGGTGTCCACGCTAGCCTCAGCGCTTCCGCCGCGTGGCGGCGCGCCGATACACGGTGAGCAGCGCTTCGGTGGCCTGGTCCCAGTCGTAATGCTCGGCCACGTCGGCCGACCACTGCGCGGCGCCCTCTTGGGAGACCTGCGGGTCGGCCAGTTCTTGCTTGATGGCCGCGGCCAGGGGGCCGGCGTCGCCCACCGGGAAGACGCGGTGTCCGGGGCCGTCGGCCCCAACCACCTCCAGGTGCGGGGGGATGTCGCTCACGACCACGGGGAGCCGGTATGCCGCCGCCTCCAGCAGCGTGATCGGCAGACCCTCGAGCTGGGACGGTTGGATGAAGAGCGCCGCTGAGGTCAGCAGCTCGGCTAGCGCCTCGCCATACACATACCCCGTCATGACGACCCGCGGGTCGCGACCAGCCAGCTCGCGCAGCTGCGCCGTGAAGTCGTCGGTGTTGGCGGAATCCCCCACGACGGCCAGCCGCAGCTCGGTGTCGACCTGGGCGAACGCCTGCAGGGCCAGCCCTGGGTCCTTCTCCGGCACGAGCCGGCCGAGGAACATCGCATAGCCGCCGGGGGTCAAACCGAAGCGTTCCAGGGTAGCCCCGGGGGCTACTGGGCGCACGCTGGGTCCGCCATTGGGGATATAGGTGGTGTGCCGATCATGCACGTCCCGGTAGGTGAACCGCAGATCGCGCGAGACGACGATGACCTCGTCCGGCACCCGCACGGAGAGCCCTCGCCCGGTGCTCAGCAACAGCTTCGCCACCCGGCCCCATTTGCCGCGCTCGTCATCGAGGCCGTGGATGGTCTGCACCACCCCGGCGCGGGAGAGATATTTGGGGATCGGGGTGAACAGGCCCGGCCCGAGAGCGTGGAAGTGCACGATGTCGTATCCGCGACCCAGCGTCGCCGCGACGGCAAGGCCACTGTGGACAAAGGCTTCCAGGCCTTTGCCTTCGGGGGCTGGCAGGTTGCGCAGGATCATCCCCCGGTAGCGACCCGGCCGGCCACGCAGGGGGGGCACATAGCCGAACTCCGGGGGTATGGCGTCGGGATCGGCGGCATACGAGGGCCGACAGTAGACCGTCACCTCGTGCCCGGCGGCCGCGAGACGCGAACCCAACTCCTCCACATGCTTTTCGATCCCGCCGAAGGTCGCGGGCAGGCCGCGCAGCCCGACCATGGCGATCCGCATACTCACGCCGCTGCCTGTGCGCTGATGGCCGCGGCGTAGATCTCTTCGATGCGCGCCGCGTGGGCGACGGGCTCGTGCCGTGCCAGGGCGCGCTCGCGCGCGGCGGCACCCTGTCGCAGGGAGAGCTCGGCATCGGCGAGATAGGGCCGCAAGGCCGCCGCCAACGCGAGAGCATCCTCGGCCGGGACCAGGGCGCCGTCGACACCCGGGGTAATGAGGTCGGTCAGCCCACCCAGCGCGCTCCCGACGACCGGCACCCCGCTGGCAAAGGCCTCCAGGACCGACAACGGCTGGTTCTCGTACCACCGGGAGGGCACCGCACTCACCCGGGCGGCACGTAGGTGCGCGCGCACGTCCTGCGCGCTGACCCGGCCGTGGAAGCGGACAGCGCCCGGTGCCACGCGCTGCGCCAAGTGCTCTAGCTCGCCGCGCTCGGGACCGTCCCCGACGATGTCCACGAGGACGCCGCTGACGTCGGTCGCCAGCACACCGGCAGCCTCGATGAGCACGTCCACGCCCTTCTCGCGCGAGAGCCGCCCGGCGAAGAGGACCCCGGACCCGGCAGCGTCGCGCACCGGCACCTGCGTGTCGGTGAAGTTGTCGAGGTGCACCATCTTGCCCGGGTGCAATCCCGCGGCCACCATCTGGTCGCGCAGAAAGGCGCTGGGGCAGACGAAGGTCGCGACCGGGTCATACGACTTCAAGAGGCGGTGCGCACCCACCTCCACGGCCGCAATGGTGCTCGCCGCGAGTGAACCGTCCTTGCAGCGGCGCTTGACGGCCGAGGTCAGCGACCCACCCACGCACGCCGTGCAGATGACGCCTTGGTCGAGGAATTGGTATGTCGGGCACGCCAACTTGTAGTCGTGCAGCGTCATGACCACGGGGACCCCGGCCTTGACGCTCGCGCGAATCATCGAGGGTGAGAGCTGGTGGTAGATGTTGTGCATATGCACCACGTCGGGCGCGAAGTCGGCAATGACGGCTCCGATGCCGCGGTAGGCCTGCCGCGACCACAACATCCGGCCGACCAACTCCGCGCGCCCGCGGGGGTCGGTGGGCGGCGGCTCGAATTCGACGTGGGTCGGGAAGTGGGCGGCATAGCGCATCGGGAGATTGTCCGGATGGGCCATCCCGAAGTATTCGACCTCGTGGCCCGCGGCCCGCTGCTGCTCGGCTAGGTCGAGAAGGTAGCCCTCGGCGCCGCCGCGGCGGTAGAGAAACTTGTTGACCTGGAGAATCCGCATCGGTCGCGAGCTCAGGTCCGCGTGATGCGAACGGAACGGGCCAGCTCGTCGGCCGCGGCATCGGCCTCGGCGTCCAGACGTCGGCGCCGCAGGAAGCCTCCCGAGGCCAGGGCGATGATCGAGACCGCATACAGCGTCACGACCGCCTGCGACATCAGGTTGGCGACGAGCGAGAGGACGGCGACGCTGAGCGCGACGACGAGCCCGGCCTCGGCGATGGCCCGCTCGAAGCCGCGCAGCCCACGCCGGGCCGCGTCGGCCGCTCCCCGGGCACTCGTCCATACCATCAGGATGAGCACGAAGAGGTAGCTGAGCAGTCCGGGAATTCCGAGTTCGACATAGGACCGGATGACGTCATTGTGCGGCTGCTTGCCCTCCGAGGTCGTGGTGGCTACCGTGCGCAGGCCGACGCCCGCGATGGGGCTCGGCTTCGCGACATCCAGCGATTCACCCCAGTACGCCCACCGCCAGGCCAACGAGTTGGCCGGCTTGCCGCTGATCTGCGCCGAGGACTCCAGGTCGGCGAAGCGACCTTGGACCTGCGGGGTCGATGCCGCGATGACGCTGAGGGCGAAGATGACGGCGACCAGGGCGTAGGCCTTGCGTCGCGCCAGGAGCAGCAGCACGCCCAGGAGCGCCACCAGCCAGGCCGAACGGGTGTAGGTCAACCCCAGCATGAGCAGGGCGACCAACCCCAAGGCCCCGACGGCGACCCGCGACAGGTCGTGGACTGCCGGGTATACCGCCACCATCAGAAGCAGGACGATGACGCTGAAATAGGCGAGCGGGTTGCTGTGATCAAAGGTACCGGTGATGCGAGAGAACCCGCCGGCTACAAAGAGCCCCTCCCCCGAGCTCAGCTGGACCAGGGCCACCGCGGCAGGCACGAGGATCGCCAAGCCCATGGATGCGACGAAGGGCTGAAGCCTCGATCCGCGGGCCGCGAACTGCTCGACGACCAAGAAGATGACGACGATATTGGCGATGCGCGACCATTCGGTGATAGCCGTAGACGTATTCGGTGAGGTGATGACCCCCAGGAAGGCAATCAGCAAGAAGGCCAGATAGGCCAACCCGAGCGCCGAGACAGGGATTTGCCTCCCGAGCCGCGCCTTGCGCGTGATCAGCCACAGGCCGCCCAGGGCGAGCATGAGGATCCCCAGGAGCATATGCGGGTCGGGCGCCGCCCCAGGTGTCCGGAGGGCGTCAAGCGAGGAGCGCACCGCGAGGGCGACCAGGACGAAGGTCTCCAGGTCGTAGAAGGCGATCAGCAAGAGAGCGACGCCGACGATGACCGCAATCGGCAGGGCGACACTGATGCGCGAGGTGCCATTGGTCAGCCCGAGCACCGTCCATGCGGTCAAAGCGATGCCCAGCAGCGCGGTCACCACATTGGTGGGCGTCAGGGGTCCGGTGGGGGCGCTGGCATGCGCGGGAGGGCGTGGCGCAGGGCGCTGCGTGGTCGTTGTCACGTGGATGTCCTCCTGCTCGCCCGCGGCGAGCGTCAAAGCGGTCGGGATGTCCCCATCCCCGGGATGCGCGGTCAAGGGTGCGGCACCGCTGCCGCGGCTCCCGCGCCGAAAGGCAAGAAAGCCGGCTCCACAAGCGATCCCGAGGCCGACCAGGGTGGCCAGCACGGGGCGCAGGAACGGCGGATCAGTCGGGGCGAGACGCAGGATGAGCAACGCCACGCCAGCCCCAGCGAATCCGGAAGCCAGACTACCGGCAAGCGGGACGAGCAGTGGCATCCGCTCCAGACCGGGGACCCGGCGCATACACCACCAGGCATGGGCGACGTTGACACACTGGGCCAGGCTGTAGGCGACCGGAAAGAGGTAGATGGACTCAGCACTGGAGTCCAGAAGGCGGGCGCCGAGCAGGAGCAGGACGACATTGGCCAGCATCCCGTAGAGCACATTGCGCCAGGGAGTCTTGGTGTCACGCATCGCATAGAAGGGCGCCAACAGCGCCCGTTGCACCCCGGCCCCGATGAAACTCAGGGAATAGAGGGCCAGGAGGACGCCGAGAAGCTGCACCTGCCGCTCGCCGAACTTGGGGACCAGCGAGAAGACCAGGTCGGTCAGTCCCGGGGCGAGCACCACGCCCAGGATGGTCATCGGTACAGACAGCAAGAACATCAAGCGCAGGCCGAGACGGGTCATCGTGCGGAATGCCGCGATGTCCGCCCGGCCATAGGCACGCGAGATCCGCGGCAGGACGCTGACGATGACCGAGCGGAAGACCACGGTTCCGCCGACCGCCGCGGCCAGGCGAGTCCCAAAGTGCAGCAAGGTGGTCGAGGTTTGCGGCAGCCCGCTGGCGATGCCCACCTCGAGGATGCGCACCACGGGATTCAGCGCCGCACCGGCGGTGGGGCGTCCGAACAGCCGAAATGTGTGGGTCACCTCGGGATGACGGAAGTCCGGGAGCGCCGGACGCCAGCCCTTCGCCAAGGCCATCCCCGCCATGGCGAGGACCTGCACCATGGATCCGGCGACATACGCCAGCGGCACCATGTGCTCGTTGCCGTGCGCGAAGGCCAGGATGAGGACCCCGGCCACCAGGTTGAGCACCAGGGTCATCGCTGCCGGGAAGCCGACCACCAGATGGGCGTTGAGCCAGCAGCGCAACACCTCGGCCATCAGAACGCAGGGGATGTACCACGCGATGATCTGCGTCATCGTGGCGGCCAACTCCAGCTTGCCCGGGACCTCAGCAAAACCGGGAGCGATCCCCGCCACGATCGGCCGCGCGAAAACGGTCAGGAGGGTTGCCAAGGCGATGGCAAAACCCGACACAGCCAGCAGAACGGCGCTTTGCGCCCGCGCCTGCTCGCGCTGCTCGAGGCGGGTCGACCAGGCGGCGAAGGTCGGCACGAGCACCTGGTTGGCCACGACCATGGCGATGGCGGTGACCGAGAGCGGAACCCGCAGCGCCAGAACCCAGGCGTCCGACTCCTTGCCCAGGCCGAAGACCGAGGTCCACGCCAGGTCGAGAAGCAGGCCGCTGAAGACACCGAGCATGGCGACGGCCGAGGTGATCCCGCTTTGGCGCACCACGGCACGCGGTGATCGCTCCTGCTCGGTGGGCGCCGTCGCGCTGGTGGTGCTCATCTGGCTGCGGTCAGCTCACCGAGAAGGCCGCGGCAGCGGCGTCGAGACGGGCGCCCAGTTCGTCCGTCAAAACTCTCACCTTCGGGTCGAGGTCGAGAGGAGGCTTGGGCCCACGTGCCGCCGCTCGGGTGTCCACGTGGGCGCTCACCTCGGGACGGTAGGGCAGAGCGAGGAACCGGCATACGGCCTCCAGGCGCGCCCGCGGGTCGGTCACCACCTGCTCGTAGGAGACCGGCATCACGTCGGCCCGGGCATCGAGCCCGGTGGTGAAGTACAGCGAGTTGCGGGCCCACCAAAAGAGCGCCGCACCCGAATTGGCATCGAGGCGCTCGGGGTCGCACGAGCGCACCGCTTCCAACACCTCCGGGCTCATCCGACCAGTTTGCCAGGAGCCATCGACCCCCGTTTGGGCAATTCGGCTCATGACCTGCTGGTTGACGGCGCCGAATTTGGCGACTGCCGACCGGACCCGGTCATCGACGGACCGGTAGGCCCACAGCGCGCGCGGCGGGTTCGGCGCGGCGGCAAAGGCATCGAGCAGCCGGTCGGTGTCGTGGCTGTCGCAGATCGGCTTGAACAAGACCACCTGATGCGGGCTGGCGGCCACGGTGTCGCGGACGACCTGATGCGAGATCAGCTGGAAGCGCGCGAAGACCGCCTTGTCGTTCTCGTTGTGTACCTCGACCTCAGGCATGGCATCGAGGCCGTGCGTGAGCATATTGGTTCCCGAGCGCTGCACCCCGACCACGAAGGCCGCACGCGCGCCGCCTGGGACGTCCGGGTGGGCCTTGACCCAGGCCCGACGCGCGAGGGCGGCCCGGGCGCGGGCCCGCGGATCGAGGTTGTCCTCCTCGATCAGCCGACCGACTCCGCCCTCCCTGGCCCATTGAACGTGGCGCCCAAGACGGGCCTTGGCGCGCCCCAAGGGAGAGCGATCCTCCGGCAGTGGCACGGTCATCCGAAAATCCGATCCTTCACGATGTGTGATGCACACGAGGGTGACACGGCGACGCCGGCCGACGCGCGAACACGCCGACCGGCGGGCCGATCAATCACCAGACTGCGGTGCGGGTGATCAGCGGGTCACCACGGCCTCAGCTAAAGCCCAGCCGCAGCACGCGGTTGCTCCAGGTGTCGGACATGAACAGATCGCCCGAGGCATCGAAGACCACCTGGAACGGTCCCAGGAAGTCCGAAGTGCCAGCGCTGGTGCCCGTGACCTCGTAGCTGAGGGTGCCGCTCGTGCTCATGCGAACCAGCCGCTGGCGCCCGGTGTCGGCAACCCAGATGTAGCCATCAGGTGCCACCGTGACACCCCACGGGACCGCGAACGGCCGGGTGGAACCGGTCGGCTTGGTCACCGTGGTCCAGGTGCCAGTGGACGGCTTGTAGCTGACCACCCGGTTGTTCTTGGTGTCGGCGATCCAGATGGTTCCGTCGGGCGCGGTGTCGACCCCGGTCGGCATCTGCAGCTGACCGGTGCCCGTGCCCTTGGTCCCGTAAGAGGCCAACCAGGTCAGGCTCGAGCTGTTGACGCGGAACCGTTGGATCCGTCCGTTGCCTGAGTCCGCCACCAGCAGACTGCCGTCATTGTCGAAGGCCAGACCCTGCGGGAAGGTGAAGTCGCCGCTGGCGGTGCCGCGCTTGCCCCAGGCCCACAACTGCGTTCCGTCGTGGGTGAAGACCTTGATTTCGTGGCTCTCGCGGTTGCCAACGAAGACGTTGTTGGTCCCGGGTTGCACGGCAACGGCCCACTGGAAGTTGAGACTGCCGACCTCGCCGCGGATCCCGCGGAATCCCCAGACCTTGTCGATGGCACCATCGCGGTTGGCGCGGATGATCCGCTGGTTCCACCAGTCACTGGCGAAGACGTGACCGTCCGAGTCCAGCGCCAGGCCACGGGGGCTGTTGGCGCCGGTCTTGGGGGCCGGATTGCCAAACATCTCCCGCACCTTGGTCGCGCCGGTGGAGGTGAAGGTGTACTCCTTGAGCGAGTAGTCCCACTCGTCGGCGATGATCAGCTTCTTGTCCGCGGTGACCTCGAGACCACGGGGGTCGGTGAAGACCCCGGTCCCGCTGATCTGGTACAGGTAGGAACCGGTGGAGCCAGAGAAAGCCTGGATGCGGCGGTTGCCGTCGTCGGTGACGAAGACGACCGTTCCGTCCGGACTGACGGTGATCCCACGCGGGTCGCCCATGAACTGTCCGTTGCCGGTGCCCACGCTGCCGAAGCGGCGGATCTCGCTGAGGTTCTTGTTGTAGACCACGACCTGCTTGTCGCGGGCGTTGACCACATAGATGTCGCCATTGGTCTTGTTGACCTCGATCTGGCGCGGCTGGTTCAGCCCCGATCCAAAGGTCGCCAGCCAGGTGCCGCCGGTGGTGAACTTCTGGATCCGGCTGGCGTCGATGGTGTAGATGACCTCGGCTGCCGCACCGCCCGAACCGATCCCCGGACCATCAGCGATGCCATAGATGGCCGTGAACTGACCATTGCCAGTGCCCTTGGTGCCATAGATTTTGGGGTTCTTCAACTGGCTGTCGTACTTGACCATCCGGTTGTTGGGAGTGTCCGCGACCCACACATTGCCGGCGCTGTCGGCCGCGAGGGCGCGCGCCGCCGCCAGTTCCTCGGTGCCGGAGCCGCGGGTGCCGCCGGCGGCGTAGTCGACCTTTGAGGTCGCGCGGTTGATGCCGAAGATGCTGTACCGGCCCGGGTCGACCACGTAGTAGTGCGAGGAGGTGCTGGTGACATCGACCGGGTACATGTCCGCCGGGGCGTAGCCGTAGAGCGTGCGCTCGAGCTTTGGCCCGGTTCCGGTCGGCGGGGTGCTCTTGAGGACGTAGCTGAGCACCCGGTCGTTGTTGGTGTCGGAGACGAAGACCGTTCCGCCCGCGATGCTGATGGCACCCGGCTTGGCCAGTCGCTTGCCCGCGATGTCCGTCAGCGTATTGGTCGTGGTGCCGGCGGGGTTGATGACCAGCACGCGGTTGTTGCCGGTGTCGGCAATCCACATGTCGCCATTGACGTCAACGCCGGCGCCCTCTGGGCCGTTGAGCCCGGGGGCGATGGCCCGCGTCAGCGCGAAACCGGAGGTGCGGCTGTAGGCCAACTCCAGGACCCGGTTGTTGCCCCAATCGGCGACCACGATCTTGTTCGTGCCCTCCACGACGGTGACCGAGCGCGGCTGCGAGAGCCCGCCGCCGGTGTAGGAGGCGATCTGGGCGCGCGTGGCGACATCCCACACCGTGATCCGGTTGTTCAGGGTGTCGGCGACGAACGCCAGGCGATCGCTGGCCCGGATGGCGATGCTGTATGGCCAGTACATCTGGCCGGTGCCCGAACCCTTGGTCGACAGACGCGTCTTTTCGGCGCCGCACTTCACCGGGAATATCTGCAGGCGCGACTGCTTGGTGTCCGCAATCCAGCGGTCCCCGGTGACCGGGTCGATGGCGACACCGCGCGGCCAGTTCAGCGAGACGGGTCGCGAGTCGCGCTCACCGCATACGCTGACCAGCGAGCCGCTGGGGGTCATCTCGACGACTCGCTGGTTAACGGTGTCGACGATGTTGAGGTTGCCGGTCGGGCCGACCGCGACGGCGCGCGGCTCGTTGAACACCGAGCCGGACGTCGCCGGCGGCGGGGTGCCACCGATGGTCTGGGCGTAGGAGAAGCTGCTGGAGGTGCGATCGAAGCGCACCAGACGCCAGCCCCAGAGGTCGGCACCCCATACATCGCCGTCGCTGGCCACGGCCACGCGACGCAAGGTGGTGAAGGTGCCCGGCTGCGCGGCGGTCCCGGTGCTGCCCATCGAGGTCCGGTAGGCGCCGGAGGTGCTGAAGATCTGGATCCGGTTGTTATTGGAGTCCGCGACGTAGACGCTCTCGCCCCACGACGGGTCGTTGGCGACCCGCACGCCATACGGGTTCTTGAACTGTCCCGAGCCGGAGCCGGAGCTGCCCCAGCCGCCGATGCACGTGCCGGAGGATGAGAACTTGAGGATGTTGTTGTTGGTGTAGTTCGCGACGTAGATGTTGCCGGCGGCGTCGGCGTCGGCGTCCCGCACGGCTGCCAGGCTGCACGAGCCATTCTCCGAGACACTCGAGACCTGCGTGCCGTTGGTGTCGAAGACGCGGATCTTGCGCTTGACGGCGTCGGCGACATAGATCTTGCCGTTGCTGTAGGTCAGCCCGATCGGGGAACCGATCTTGTCCCCCGTCGGTCCCGACCAGGTGTCGATGAGCGCGAGGCTGGGGCTGAGCTTGAGAACTCGGGAGAGGGCCGCGTCACCGACATAGACATTGCCGGAGTCGTCGACCGCGATATCGCGCGCGTTCTCCGCCTCGTCGCCCGAGTCCTCCCCTGGAGCGTAGGTGGCCAGGATGCTGCCGCTAGAGCTCATCTTGACGATCCGGTCGTTCCCCGTGTCGGCAACGACGAGCGTGCCGTCGGGGCCAACTTCCATACCCGAGGCGTAAATGAGGGCATGGCCCGGGCCACCGAGGACCGTGGGGGCCGGCAGGGCCGCCGCGCTCGCGGTGGGCGCGCCAGCAGCAACAACGCCCCCAGTCAACACCAGAGCTGCGATCGTACCGACACCCATGTGTCGGCGCGCGCGCGAAATAGTCATGGAAGCAATGCCACCCTTCGCAAGAACATCAAATGCGCCCAGATCATGGCACACCCTGGTGAGCAACCAGGAATTTCGGGCCTGTCCCCCGCGCCAGCTACCATACCTTGGGGGTGCCTGCGCTCGACGCATCCATCCGCACAGCGGCACGCGTGTACCCCACATACCGACAATTCATCCGCGCATACCCATCGGGGGATCCATGCCAACCACCCTTACCCGTCTCGTCGCGGGCGTTGCTGCCGGAGCGGCGACGCTGAGCTTGGCTTCGGCCCTCGCGGCGGCGCCGGCCACGGCCGGCACCATCTCCCCCATTTTCGAGCGCACCATCGGGGGTCCCGGTCACGCCGGCCTCTATGCGTGGGGGATGACGACGCTGCGCGACGGAACCGTTCTCGTGGGCGACTACTGGAACTACCGCGTGCTGCGCTTCAACCCGGACGGCACGCCGGTCGGCACCGGTGTCTTCATCAAGAACAATGGCAACGGACCGACGCAGTACTACACGCCATACGGTCTGGGGCAGGACCCCAACACCGGCGAGATCTATATGGCGGACACCGACAAGTACCAGATCGACGTCTACTCCGAGGCGGGTGCCTACCTGCGCTCGTGGGGGGCCAAGGGCACCGGCCCCGGCAAGTTCCTCTACCCGTCACGGGTTGTCGTCAATTCCGAGGGCACCGTGTACACGGCCGACACGTGGGACAACACCATCGTGATCTCGAACGGCAGCGGCACCGAGATCAAGCAATTCGGCGGTTGGGGCGCCAAGAACGGCCAGATCAAGGCCCCGCATGGCATGGCTCTGGACGCCGACGACAATCTGTATGTCGTGGACACGGGCAACTGGCGGATCTCGGTCTTCGACAAGAATGGCGTCTTCCTGCGCAAGTGGGGCACCAAGGGTTCTGGTCCCGGGCAGTTCCAGGGCGACATGCGGGGCATCGCCATCAATAAGACGGCCGGCTGGGTCTACGTCGTGGACGGCGAAGGCAACAAGGTCAGCAAGTTCGATCTCTTCGGCACCTTCATCAACAAGTGGGGTGGCGCCGGGCACGGGGACGGCGAGTTTGCCGACGGCGGCCGGGAGGCAACCGTCGACAACGACGGCAACCTGTGGGTTGCCGACATGCCGAACTACCGCGTGCAGAAGTTCGGCCCGAGCGGCGCCTTCCTGTCCAGCTACCCCAACCCGCCGCAGCCGCCGCCCACGGGTGGGTTCAACGCCCCCCGCGGCGTGGCCGTCAATCCGGTCGACGGCGCCATCGCCGTCTCCGACACCTACAACTGGCGGATCCAGACCTTCACCAATGCCGGCGCCTTCGTCAAGACGTGGGGCGAGCGCGGCCGCGGGGACTACGAGTTCAACTACGCGCGCCTGCTCAAATACAGCCCCCTCAATCAGGACATCGTCATCGTCGACTCGGACAACGGGCGGGTGAAGGCCTACACCAAGGACGGTGTCTTCAAGTGGTCGACCGGGGTCGGCGGCAAGGGCGGACTCGGCCAATTCCGCAACCCCCAGGACCTCGCGATCGCCGCTGACGGCACCATCTTCGTGGTCGATTCCAACAATATGCGCATCCAGGTCCTGTCCAAGGACGGCGCCCTGCTCCGCATGTTCGGAACGGCCGCCGACTTCACCTATCCCCGGGGAATCACGGTGGACCCGGTCAACGGGAACCTGTGGGTGGCCGATAGCGCCAAGGACACCATCACCAAGTGGAGCCAGGCCGGAGTCAAGCTCGCCACTCTCCCGATCGCCAAGGGCACCGCAGCGAATGCGATCAGCGGTCCCTTCGGCATCGCCGCCGACACCGAGCGCATCTATGTGGCCGACACCCCGACGCACAGCGTGAAGGTCTACAGCAAGACGGGGACTTTCGTGACCAAGATCAGCC
The DNA here is from genome assembly GCA_937858995.1 of uncultured Nostocoides sp. Classification (GTDB taxonomy): domain Bacteria; phylum Actinomycetota; class Actinomycetes; order Actinomycetales; family Dermatophilaceae; genus Nostocoides_A. The sequence continues at coordinate 13,892 of CALLZC010000069.1, read as the reverse complement.
AGCGCGGGACGGCCAAGGGCCGACTTCTCGGCCCGGACGGCATCATCGTCGACAAGGGCAGGCTGTATGTCATGGAAGAGGGCAACGAGCGCATCTCCATCTTCAACCTGCGCGCCAGCTAGGCATCGCTGATCGACCATGACCGCACGCCGTGATCGTTGGCTACCGCGAGTGCTCGTCACGCTCGTGGCCGTTGGCTCATTGCTCGCGTATGGCGGTGCCCCCGCCGCCGCGGGCACCATCGCCCCGGTGTTCGAGCGCACGATCGGCGGCCCCGGGCATGCTGGCCTGTACGCCTGGGGCATGGCCACGCTGCGCGACGGCACGATCCTGATCGGTGACTACTGGAACTATCGCGTGCTCCGATTCGCCGCCGACGGCACGCCCTTGGGCACCTTCATCGACAACCACGGCCACGGCGCCAACCAGTACTACACGCCCTACGGCCTGGGGCAGGATCCCGCGACCGGCCAGATCTACCTGGCCGACACGGACAAGCAGCAGATCGATGTCTACTCCGAGACCGGAACCTATCTGCGTTCCTGGGGCGCCAAGGGCACCGGCCCGGGGAAGTTCCTCTATCCCTCACGCGTGGTCGTCAACAGTGTCGGGACCGTTTTCGTCGCTGACACCTGGGATCACACGATCGTGATGTCCACGACGAGCGGCGCCGAAATCAAGCAGTTCGGCGGCGTCGGCAGCCGGCCGGGCCAGTTCCGCAGCCCACGCGGGATGGGTCTGGACGCGGCGGACAATATTTACATCGCCGACCAGGGCAACAAGCGGGTCCAGGTCTTCGACAAGAACGGCACCTTCCTGCGCGCCTTCGGGAGCGCCGGGACCGCCCCCGGGCAGCTGGCGGGTGATTTGCGCGGCCTGGCGGTGGATCGGGTCAACGGGTGGGTGTATGTCGTGGACGGTGAGGCCAACCGGGTCAACAAGTACGACCTCATGGGCACCTTCATCACGCGATGGGGCACCAATGGTCACGAGCCCGGACAGTTCGCCGACGGGGGCCGGGAGGCCAGCGTCGACAGCGACGGCAATGTGTGGGTCGCCGACATGCCCAACTATCGGGTGCAGAAGTTTGCCCCCGATGGCACCTTCCTGGCCCAATACCCAGACCCGCCCGTGCCCCCGCCGCCGGGGGGATTCAACGCACCCCGGGGAGTCGCGGTCAACCCGGTCGACGGAGCGGTCTCGGTCTCGGACACCTATAACTGGCGGATTCAGACCTTCACCAATGACGGTGCTTTCGTGCGGATGTGGGGAGAACGCGGGCGAGGGGACTACGAATTCAACTACGCCCGCCTGCTGGCCTACAGCCCGCTCAATCAAGACATCGTGATCGTCGACAGCGACAACGGCCGCGTGAAGGCCTACACCAGTGACGGGGTGTTCCGATGGTCGACGGGGACGGGCGGGATCGGGGGACTCGGCGTCTTCAAGAACCCCCAGGCCCTGGCCATTGCCGCCGACGGCACCATCTACGTCACGGATTCCAACAACCAGCGCATCCAGGTGCTGTCCAAGGACGGGGCGATGCTGCGGATGTTCGGATCAAGCGCCCAGTTCTCCTACCCGCGCGGGATCGCCGTGGACCCGGTGGATGGCACCCTGTGGGTGGCGGACTCGGTCAAGCGCAAGATCACCCAGTGGAACCCGACGGGAACGCTCATCCGGACGCTCCCGATCCCGGTGGGGACCGCCGATAACCAACTGAGCCGCCCATTCGGCATCGTCGCGGACACCGAGCGGATCTATGTCGCGGACACCCCGACCCACAAGGTCAAGGTCTTCCGCAAGAACGGTGGCTTCGTCACCAAGATCGGTGCCCGTGGGACGGGGTCCGGCCGACTGATCGAGCCCGGCGGTTTGGCCCTGCACAATGGCCGGCTGTTTGTCTGCGAGGAAGGCAACGAGCGCATCTCGGTATTCAACCTGCGCCCCAGCTAGGACTGCCGGGGGGCCAGGGGCTCCAGATCCTTGGGGGCGCGCAGCACGACGGTGCAGCCGTGGCCCGGCGCGCTGGTCCAACTGGCCTCACCACCTAGGTCAAGCATCCGGCCCTGGATGCTCGACGCCACGCCGAGGCGGCCCTCGTGCGCGGCCTCCCCCAGGCGCGTGAGCGGCATACCCGAGCCATTGTCCCGAATCGTGACGCACACCGACACACCCAGATCCTCGACCAGAATCCAGGCGCGGGCACCCGTGCCCGCGTGGGCGTGCACATTGTCCAGGGCCGCCACGATGGCGGCCCGAAACTCGCCGGCGCGATGACGGGGTAGCACAACCGGTTCGGCGGGGGTGCTGATCGTGACGTGATCACTCTGCAGTGGGCGCAAAACAGCGGCCAAATCGCAATCGGCTCCGGTGTCGGCGGCGGTTGCTCGTCCGCTGACCAAAGTGCGCAACGAACGTTCCTGCTCGGCGGCCAGGCTCGCCAGCTCGGCTGCGGGACCACCGATCTCGGTGCCGCGCCGGTTGATGAAGGTCAGCGTCTGCAGCACCCCGTCGTGAACGATCCGCGAGAGGCGCTCGCGCTCGGCATACGACTCTTGAGCACGCACCGAGACTTCGAGGAGGCGCTGGCTCTCGCGGGCCAGCGTGGCAGCCAGACCGATGAGCCCGCCCAGCAGGATGAGCAAGACGATGTTGTGAATGGTGCCGAAGTTCGGCTTGACCACGGAGACCAGGTCGGCGATCGAGATGACCGCCGCGCCGATCAGGCCACCCCGAGTGCCCCCTCGGATCGCAGCCGCCACCACACCCGAGCTCGACCAGATTCCTGGCAGGGTCAGTGCGCCGGCAACCACAGTGGCGCGCGGATAGGCCAGGCTCGTCGCCAGAATGCCCAGGCTCGCCAGGCTCAAATCGATGACCGCCATCCGTGTGGTCACCGTGCGCCGCCAACTGGCGATCAGCGACCACACGGCGAGAACCGCGAAGACGGCCACCGCCATGAGCGGCCGGTCCATATCGGCCCGGTTCACCCACGCCAGGATGGCGGCATACACCAAGGCAATCGGACGAAAGAGCGCCAGCCCACGGGTAAAGGCGCCGATCACGCCGGGCTCCTCGATACGCCCCGCCCTCGGGGCTGCGGGCTGCATCGGCCCGGATCGACCCGCCCCCGTCATCGCCCGTTCAGCTCGCGCGCGGCAGGGACTCGCCCGGCCCGGCCTCGCCGTCGACCACATCCGGCGTCGGCTCGCCGTCCTGCGGGTGCGGCGTCACCCCGATGTCGCGGACCGGGGCGGCGGATTGCGGATGCCGGGTGGGCAATTTGGCCTCGAGGTCCTTGGCCCGGGCCTTGGCTGCGGCCAGGAGCCGCTTCTTCTGGGTTGCGGCGTAAACGTCGACGTACTCCTGACCGGAGAGCAGCATCAGTTCGTACATGATTTCGTCGGTGATGGAGCGCAGCACGAACCGGTCTTCGGCCATCCCCTCGTAGCGTGAGAAGTCCAGCGGCGCACCGATCCGCACCGTGATGGGGCGAATGCTAGGGATCAGTTGTCCGGTCGGTTGCGCTTCATCCGTGCCGATCATGACGACCGGTATCACCGGGACCTGCCCCTCGAGAGCCATCCGGGCGACACCCGTACGGCCGCGATACAGCCGTCCATCGGGGCTGCGCGTGCCCTCGGGATAGATGCCCAGGAGGTCACCTTCCGACATCACGCGCAACCCGCTGCGCAACGCGGAATTGCCCGCCGACCCCCCTGAACGATCCACCGGAACTTGACCCGCGGCCCGGAAGAAGGCGGCGGTCAACCGCCCCTTGAGACCGCTACCAGTGAAGTAGTCGGACTTGGCGAGGAAGGTGATCCGGCGCGGCACCATCAGCGGCAGGAAGATTGAGTCCGAGAAGGAGAGGTGGTTGCTCGCCAGGATGGCCGGGCCGTCCTCGGGCAGATTCTCGAGCCCTTCGACGGTGGGGCGGAACAACAGACGCAGAATCGGCCCTAGCAGGATCCGCTTGAGGAGCCAATACAGCACACCAGCCACCCTTCCATAGCTCGTTGCCCAGCACTTTACGGCACCTGCGCACGGCCCGTCCGCAGACTCGCTCGGTCGCTGGTCCGCACTCGCTTCGCATGACAGGATGACGTCGTGCCGGAGCCAGATCCCCCACCGCGCGAGGACGATCTCGACGCGCGTTTCGAGGCGATCGTGGCACGGCTTCGTGACCCCGACGGCACCCCAGGCGAGTCGGGCCACCCGTTGCCCGCCGAGTCGACATCCCCGGATGCGAACTCGCCCGAAACGTCCGTGGGTCCGGGTCACCCCGCGATCAACCCTCCGCCAGTCCTGCGGATCCGGCCCACCCCAGCGCCCCCGCCCCTGCAGGTGCCCGTATGGCGCGGGGCCACCTCCGATGCACCCTTGCAGGATCTGGTGGCTGGGGACGGCGAGGAGCACTATGTGCCGCCCCCGCCGCGGCCCTTGCCGCCACAGGAGGACCTGCATTTCTGGGGGGTGATCATCGGCCTGGTGGGTGGGACCGTGCTTCTTCTGTGGCTGGTTCTCGTGCGCCCCGATGTCGCACAGTGGTGGCTTTGGGTGGCGATATCGATGATCGCCGGCGGCTTCATCCTGCTCGTCCTGCGCGGCGGAGACGATGACGACCACGGCAATGGCGCGGTGGTTTAGCCCGGATCCGCCGGCGATTTCGTCGCGCACCGGCTCGGCCTGCTCTGCTGGGCTCGGACCACCCCGTCGTGCCCGCCCTCGAGGAGGCCGGCTTCCACCTCACCTCACGTGGCCTGCGGATGCGCCGCTGACCGGGTTGCGGGACACGCGCCAGGTGAGCACCGCCAGCGCCGCGGTCACGGGCGCCCACAGGGCCCGCTCGGGAGGGCTCGGCGAGGCGAGGTTCAGCGCAGCCCCGACGACGCTGACGCCGCACACAGCCCGCAGGAGCATCGTCTGCCCCCGGGTGCTGCGTGGCCGCTGCGTCGCGACCGCCACCGTCACCGCCCCCCACACCACCGCGGCACCCGCGGACGCCGCCCGGAGGTCGGTGGGGAGCACCCCCTCGTGGCCGCCACCCCACGCCAGGCGCCCCCACGGCGCTCCGGCGGCCAGGGCCACCTGGAAGGCCGTGACCCCGGCGAGCAGGAGGCCGGCGGCCGCGCGCTCGAGTCCGCCACGCCGAGAGGCCGAGCCGTCTACATATCTCATAGATATGTTTCTAGCAGATAGCATCGCCCCATGGCCAGGCATTCGCAGACCGAGGTCGCCGTCCTCGGGGCGCTCTCGACGGGCCCGATGACCGGGTACGAGGTGCGCCGAGCCATCACCGAGGTGCTCGGCCACTTCTGGCACGAGAGCTACGGGCAGATCTACCCGTGCCTGGCCGCTCTCGAGCAGTCGGGTGCGGCGCGACGCACCGGTCCCGGCCGCACGTCCGGGACGGTCTTCGAGATCACCCCGGCCGGGGAGGGCCGGCTGCGCACGCTCCTGGCCGAGCCCCACGCCCCTCCCCCGGCACGCAACGGGCTTCTCCTGCGCCTGTTCTTCGGCACCCACCTCGCGGACGGCGAGCCCGAGAACCTCCTGGCGCAGGCCCGCGACCGGGCCAGCGCGGCGCTCGACGAGTACGCCACCCTGCGTGACGAGCCAGAGCTCGAGCACGACCGGGCCCGGGAGCGGGCCTTGCGCGAGATCACCCTCTCCTTCGGTGAGCACGTGGCCCGGGCCCAGGCCGCGTGGGCCCGGGAGTCGCTCGAGACCCTGGCGGCCCTCGCAGCCCCGGGTGCCGATGCGACCGAGGGGACACCCCGTGCCCGAGGGTGAGACCGTCCACCGCACCGCGGACCGTCTGCATCGCGCCCTGGCCGGTCGGGTCATCGAGCGGGCTGAGCTAGCGCTCGGCCAGGCACCCCACCGCCACGACGGCCGTGGTTCGCCCGGTCTCCTTGAGGTCGGCGGCCTCGAGGAGCGAAACGGGACGGCTCGTCGGCTCCATCGCGGGTTAGGTCAGCGGGCCCCGGCACCAATATCCACCCACACCGGGCGGTGATCGCTGGCCGCAGTGACATCGCGGGGGTCGAGCCGGATGTCGGGGTGCGGCAGGGGCTCGATCCCGGGGGTGGCAAAGACGACGTCGAGCAGCCGCCGTGGCGCCGCGGCGGGAAAGGTCGGCGCGGCCGGCGAGATCAGCCGCATCGGGTTCGCGATGAGCTGCCACGCCCTGCCGTCGGCCTGCTCGTTGAGGTCACCGCACAGGATCGCCTCGCCGCCCCCGGTCAGCCGCAGAATCTGCCGGGCATGGGCCGCCCGCTCCTGCGGTTTCAGGCTCAAGTGCACACTCGCGATGGTGATCGGTTCGCGGCCGGGGATCGCAACCTGGGCCACCGCGAAGCCTCGAGTGCGCTGCGGGAAGGGGACCGCGAGCCGCACGTGCTGCGAGCGGACCACCCGCACGCGCAGGCTGGTGAAGATGGTCGTCCCGCCGCTGCCGCGGTGTTGACCAGGCCAGAACATCCCGCACTGGGCGGCGAAGTCGGCGACCCGCTGGGCAGCGAGCAGGCGCCGCGGGACTTCCTGCAGACACAAGACATCGGGGTCGATGGCGCGCACCACGCGGGCGGCCGCCGCCCGGTCGTCGAGAAAGTCGCGCGTGTTGTAGCTCGCGATCCGGATGTGTGGCACCTCAGGCAAGAACGCTCGCCCGGGCCAACCCTGCGGCACCGATCAGCCCGGCTTCGTTGCCCAGCTCGGCCCGCACGATCCGAGCCTCCGGCCGGAAGCCACGACCGGTCAATTGTTTGCGAAAGGCCGCCCGGGCCGGATCGATGAGCAGTTCACCTGCGGCGCTGACGCCACCACCCACGACGAAGACCCCCGGATCGAAGGCTGCCGCGAGATTGGCCATGCCGACTCCGAGCCACGTCCCGACCTCCGCGAGCAGTTCGATGGCCGTGCGATCCCCGGCCTGGGCGACTTCGGTGACCAGAGGGCCGGTGAGGCGGGACGGGTCACCCCCGACCCGGTCATACAACTCCCGCGCCAGCGGGCTGTTGGCAGCCACCAGTCCGCGCGCCTCGCGCACGAGAGCATTGCCGGACGCGTACTGCTCCCAACAGCCCCGGTTGCCGCACTCGCAGCGATGCCCACCGGGCACGACTTGCATGTGGCCGAACTCCCCCGCAATCCCGAACCGGCCGCGGATGACCTCACCATTCATCAGGATGCCCCCGCCGATCCCCGTTCCCAGGGTGATCATCATGGCGTGCATCTCGCCGCGCGCAGCTCCGAACTGCCCTTCCGCCCAGACGGCCGCGTTGGCGTCATTGTCCACGAAGATGGGCCGGTCCAGCCGGTCCTGCAGGCGCTCACGCAGCGGCTCGTTGCGCCACGACAGGTGTGGGGCAAAGACGATCGTCGCGCGGTCGGCCGCCACGAATCCGGCCGCCCCGATCCCGACGGCGACGACATCATGACCGGGTTCGGCGAGCAACTCGGTAACCACCCCGACGATCGTGTCCTCAACCACCTGCGGGCGCACCGATCGCTCCGGGGTGTCGGCGCGGGCCCGGCGAAGCACTCGCCCCTGCGCATCGACGATGCCCGCGGCGACCTTGGTCCCACCGATGTCGACACCAATGGCCTGTGTCATCTGCGCCTCCTGATCCGCTGCTCGCGACCCGTGTGCCTACTCAACGTCATCCGCGTCCAGATCGCCATCCGCCACGGGGATGTCGTATGACGCCCGCCCGCCCGCGGATCCCGCACCCGTCGTCGTCGGCGCGCCTGGAGCGCCCTGCGGGCCTGGCCCCGGTGATGAGGCAGGCGAGCCGAGGCGCTCGCGCAGTAGAGCGGACACATCGGCCAGGGCGAGGGCGAGAGCGGTCATCGCCTCGCTCAACCGCGCCACCGCGTCCGGGTCGAGGGCCCGCACCGATTCGACACCCCGACACACCGGGCACCAGGTGCACGTGGCCGGATGGCCCGCGGCGTTCGGTGACGGGGACCCGGGTGCCGGCGCGCCGTCGGGCGTCGGCACGCCGTCGGGCGTCGGCACGCCATCGGGCGCGGCCTTGTCCCCGGGAGACGGGTCAGCGCCCGGGGCATACTCCTGGCCGGTGAGCCCGAGAGCGTGGGCCAGGAGGCGAACCTCGTGCGCCAAACTGCCAGGGCTCTCGCTGGTGCTCATTTGGCCTCGGAACCCGGCGTGCGGCGCGCGGAGCCGGGCGCCTGGGCCGCAAGCAGCGCCTCGGGCCATTGATCGGGGTCGGGGACGAACGCAATCGTCAGCCGGCCCGAACGGACCCGCGCCCCGGCAACCCGGCACCTGGTCAGCACTGCCGGCAAGCTCACGATGCGCCGGTGCTCCCCAACACTGAGAATCAGTTCGTCGCCCCGGCGCTGCAGACCCACCTCGTTCGCGCTCGTCAGCGGCAATCTCAGGGCGAGCTCGAAACCCTGCGACGTGCGATGAACCTCCATGGGTGAGCTGGCCATCGGCGCCAGCGGATCCGCGCCGGCCAGCTCTCCCAGCTCCAAGTTCTCCGCCAGGCCCGCCAGGGCGTCGGGGCCGATGGGTTCTCGGGTCAGATAGGCCGACCGCACCAGCGGCAGGCCAGCAAAGGAATCGGCCACCTCGCTGATGCCGCGGGCCTGCGCCTGGTTCCACGAGCGCAGGAAGCTCGCGCTCTCGCCGGACCCCTCCGCCTGCGGGGATGGCGCCGGGAGAATCTTGTTGACGTAGACGGCATCGACGGCATAGCCGTACAACGACAGCGAGGTCCACGTGCGGCGGGACTCGGCAATCACCACGCTTTCGGGAGTGGTGACCAGGCGCACCGATGCCAGGTCGCCGGACAGCAGCCGGTGAACCGCCACCATGTCGTCGTGCCAGCGCCGGACGATGTCGATGATCTCGGGGCCGGGCAGCGGGAAACCCAACGCGGCGGCGGCCGCAGGTCGGGCCGCGCGGCGGATCCCCGCCGAGCCGGGCAACATTCGGCGCAAGTGCCAGGCCAGGCTCTCCGGGAACGCGAGCAGGCGCAGCGTTTCGGCGGTCGGAGCGCAGTCCACGACGATCAACTGCCAGCGCCCGGACTCGGCCTGCCCGCGCAGCTCCAGTAACGCCGCGATCTCCTCCGCGCCGGGCAGCGACGTCAGTTCCTGAGCAACGAGCGGGTCGACACCCAAGGCGCCCAGGGTGTCGACCATATAGCCCTGCACCACATCCCACGAGCCGTCGAAGTGCCGACGGCCACTGACCTGCAGCGCGGCCAGGTGTGGCTCGATGTCGACGGGGACGCCGCCGACACCCCCAAGGTCTCGATCGAGCGCATCCCCGAGGGAGTGCGCGGCGTCGGTCGACATCACCAGCGTCTCGATGCCCGCCCGCGCCGCAGCGACCGCCGTGGCCGCGGCCGAGGTTGTCTTGCCGACACCACCCTTGCCCGTGAAGAGCAATACCCGCGGGTTCAGAGGGACTCGACCCGCTTCTTGAGTTCCTTCAGGGCGGTGTCGATGATGACCCGTTCCGCCTTGCGTTTGAGCATCCCGAGCACCGGGATTTTCAAGTCCACCAGCAGGCTGTACTCGACATCGGTCCCGGCGTCGCTGGCCGTGAGCGTGTAGGTGCCGTCCATCGCCTTCAGGACCGATGCCTCGACGAGCGTCCAGGAAATCGTGCCGCTCCCGTCTTCGGCGATATCCCAGTCGTAGTCGAGGGTGTAGGTGTCTTTGATGACGCCGGCATCCATCGTCATCTGGACCCGATCGGGCCACCCGTCACCCTCTTCCGCGAGGATCTCGACCTTGGTGATCTCGCCTGCCCAGTCGGGGTAGGCCTCCAGATCGGCAATGACATCGAGCACAGCGCCCGGCTCGGCGTCGATCGTGATCGACGACTGGGTCGTATCGGCCATGCCCGGATCGTACCCGCGATGCGCGAGCGGGGAAGCATCGGCCATAGGCTCACCCGGTGTCCGATTCGCCGATGCCGCGATCCGCCATCGGGGCCAGGATCGCCCGTTCCGAGGTCGCACCGGCCGTCATCTTCGTCCTCGCCTGGCTGGCCTACTTCGGCATGCTGCAATACAGCGTGGTGCGCTTCCGGGTGCGCATCGTGGTGACCTTGACCGCTGCGTGTGTGGCGCTGTCCTGGTGGTTGGCGCGCCGCGCGACGGTTCGACTGCCGGCGGGTGCCGTCGCGGTGGCCTTGACGGGCAGCGCCCTGCTCGGCCTCACGGTCCCGCTGTTCAGCTATCTGCCGTCCGGTTGGGAAAGCGCGGCCATGTGGGTGCTGGCCGCGGGCGCAGTCGGCGCCGCCGTCGCCTTGCTGCGCGATCGGCCCCGATCGGCCTGGGCCAGCGCGGTCGGTGCGTATGCGCTCGCCTCGGTGATCGCCATTCGTACCGACCCGACGCCGAAGATCGACGTCTGGGTGACCCTGCAACAGGCCGCCGACGCTTTGGCCCGCGGCGACAATTTCTATTCGGTGACCTGGGTGAACTCCCCCGGGATCAAGGATGCCTTCACCTATCTGCCGTGGACCGCGGTTCTCCTGGCGCCCGGACGTTGGCTCGCTGGCGATGTCCGCTGGATGCACCTTTTGTGGGCGCTGGTCCTGGCCGTGGGCATCTGGCAGCTGGGGGTGGCCTCTCGCGCCCGGGTGGGTCGCTCGATCGCCGCTGCCGCCACCGCGCTCGTTCTGCTCGTCCCTGGCACGCTGACCCAGATCGACCAGGCGTGGACTGAACCACTCCTGCTCGCCGCGCTGACCTGGTGGGCCGTGCTGATCGTGCGCGGTCAGGCCTGTTGGGCCGTCATCCCCCTTGCCTTGGCCTGCGCCAGCAAGCAGCACCTAGCCGTCGTCTTGCCCCTGCTGGTGGTGTGGCGACCCTTCGGAGCAGCCCGGGCCATCGCGACCGGAGCGTTGACCGGAGTCCTCATCGCCCCATGGTTTCTGAGCGCGCCGGCGGACTTCGTCCACGACACCATCACCTTGCTCGTCGGCTTCCACCCGATTCGGTTCGCGAACACGTGGTACCTGTTCTTCCTACATACCTATGGCATCACCCTGCCTTTCTGGATCACCGGGCTCATCGTCCTCGGGACGCTGTCCCTTGCCTTGTGGTTCGTCGCTCGGCGCCAACCGCCATTGGGCGAACTCCTGCGCTGGGTGGCGCTGGTCTTGCTCATCGCCAACCTGGTCAACAAGCAGGCCTTCTACAACCAGTACTGGCTGGTCGGCGCGCTGGTCGCCGTGTCCCTCGTTGCTGACCGACCCAGGGCGCACCCCCAGGGGCGCTCGGCCGACTCGCCGACGCCACCTGGACCTGTGCCACGTGGATCGGGCAGCCGACCAGAGCGGTCCGTCGGCTAGCCCGTCAGCCAGCCGGCCGAGTGCGGCACGGCCCCGCCCCACAGGTGCACAGCCGAGGCATCGAGCACGGCATACGCGCTTGCCGCGACCTGCACATCGATCAAGCCGGCGGTGGCCAAGACCGTCACGGCCGCGCGCTCTCGGGCATCCAGGTCCCCGTGGCGGGGGTCACCCGTCGTTCGCTCGCCGGCAACCTGCCCCGCTTCTGCGGGCGGACCCACGCTCAGCTCCCCCAGCAAGGCAGTGACCACGCACCCGCCGCAGTGCGTCCCGCGCACCGGGCACCCATTGCACTCCATCAACATGGCGCTCTCCTTGACTCCATCGACGCCCGGGCGCTCCACCCGTTGGCAACGACGTTAGAGACCAGGACTGACAGCCTCGAAAGGCCCCGGCGCCACGGGCCTCGACAGGGCCACGATGCCCGGTGCGGGGCGGGCGCACACGGCATACCGCCGGACTGCCATCATGGTGCCACCAACCCGGCCAGCACGAGTGCCGGGCATCAAGGAGGCATGACACCGAATGACGCAACAGCCCTGGCCCGCGAATGACCCGGCGACCCGCCGCTGGCTACCGGAAACCTCCAAGCCGGTCGACCCTGACCGGGTCGCGAAGCTGATCGCCGCCGAGTGGGAGCGCTTCACCGCGGCCACCCCAGCCTCGGCCGATCACAACCGTCAGGCGAGCAAGTCCCTCCCCCTCGGGGTCACCTCCTCGTTCCAGCACTGGGACCCGCACCCCATCTCGATCGTCAAGGCGCGCGGCGCCTGGCTCACCGATGTCGATGGCCGCACGCTGCTCGACCTGTCCATGGGATTCGGGGCCATGCTCGTCGGCCACCTCAACCCCACGGTCGTGCGCTACGTCGAGGAGGCCTTGGAATCCGTCGGGACCCTGTTCGTGACCCCCTCTCCGGTGTCGACGGAGATCGCCGAGCGCTTCCAGGAGCGCTTCCACCTCGACCTGCTCCGCTTTACCCAGTCGGGCACCGAGTCGCTGATGTATGCGGTGCGAGCGGCCCGGGCCTACACCGGTCGCAAGGCGATCATCAAGATCGAGGGCGGTTACCACGGCGGGTATGACGCGCTGCAGGTCTCCGTCAAGCCAGCCCTCGCGGACATCGGGCCCGCCGAGGCGCCGATCCCGGACGTCCCGTTCGACGTGGAGGCCGGCACCGTCTATGTCGTGCCCTATAACGACCTGGGGCGCCTGACACAGATCCTGCGCGAGAACGGACGCGAGATCGCCGCCGTCGTCATGGAGCCGGTCATCGAGAACCTGGCGATCGTGGTCCCCGACGAGGGCTACCTCGCCGGGGTGCGGGCCTTGTGCGACGAGCACGGCGTGCTGCTGATCTTTGACGAGGTCAAGACGGGCCTGACCGCCGGCTACGCCGGTGCCTCCCAGCGTCTCGGGGTCAAGCCCGACCTGATCACCCTGGCCAAGAGCATCGGCGGCGGCCTGCCGCTGGCGGCCTTCGGCGGAACTCAGGAGGTCATGCAGGTCGTCGTGGACGGCCGGATGGCGCACTTCGGGACCTACAACGGCAACCCGCTCGTGATGGCCGCCGCTCGGGCCGTGGACGAGGTGTGTTCGCATGAAGCGCTCGACGCGGCCGAGGACATCAACGTCAGCACGCTCGATGCGGTGGATGAGATCATCTCCGAATTCGAGCTGCCCGCCCACACGGTCGCCCTCGGCGTCAAGGGGTGCATCACCTGGTCCCCGACCCCGGTGCGCAACTACCGCGACTACAAGGCGACCGATTTCCAGCTCGCCGAGCTGTCCTGGCTCTGGGGCATCAACCGCGGCATCTTGACCCCGCCCGGACTCGATGAGCAGTGGCTGGTCTCGCTCGCGCACACCCAATCCGAGATGGACGTGCTGGTCTCCGACTTCCGGGAGCTGGCGCAGGCCCTGCGCGCCTGAGACGAATCCGCCCATGGTCGAGTCGTCTGGAGCTACCTGCAGTAACCGCTGAGGGGTGCCCCGCGAGCGGCGACGTGGCGTCAAGGGCGCGATAGAGCGCGCGGTTGGCACCACGTCGCCCGGGGGTGGCGGGCGTGCCGGACGACACGCCGGACAAGTCTTGACACATTCAAGATTGGGCACGACGCTGGGGCCATGGATGTCGCCAGCGCCGAGCTCCTCAAGAGCTGTGGCCTGCGAGTGACCCGCCAGCGGCTCGCCCTCGTCGACGCGACCGCCCGGGACAACCTCAGTGAGGCCCGATTGATCGTCGCCGAACTGACGCCGGGGCACCTCCAGTCGCGCACGCTGGTGGAAGCGCTCGGTCGGCTGACGGCAGCGGTCTCGGCCGAGAGCAAGGTGCCGACCGCCCTCAGCGTCCTTGGGGACCCGGCACCGCTCGGCGGGTCGGGTGAGGTCGTGCTGCTGCGGTCGGCCCAGGAGGCCCTGGCCAATGTACGGCGGCACGCACACGCGCACCGGTCAACCGTGACGGTCGACTATCGCGGCGCGGATGTCGTGGTGCTGACCGTCGCGGACGACGGCCGCGGGTTCGAGCCGGCCGCTGCCG